>NZ_NOXV01000240.1 GCF_002251835.1 Flavobacterium cyanobacteriorum | reverse complement strand
ATCCTCCCCGCCGCCTGCTTTTGCGGCGGGGAGATATAGCAGACAGCAGGAAATGCCTTTGCAAAAGTACGCTTAGCCGCCTGCTCCTGAAGGATGGATTTATCTAAACTGTGAGCCTTACAACAGTGCCTTTGCCTGCCTTGCTCTCGATATTAATGGAAATATCCAGCAATTCGCAAACACGCTTTACGATTGAGAGCCCTATGCCTGTGCCCGCAATATTGTTTCGTGTTGCGGCGCCTGAACGGAAAAAGGGGTTAAAGACTTTTTTTAAATCATTTTCGGGGATTCCTATGCCGCTATCTTCGATAAGTATTTCGAGCCGGTCTTCTTTCCTGGCGGCTACAAGTTCTATAGCAGCATTGGTTACCGAGTATTTGACAGCATTGCCGACTAAATTTTCCAGGATTATTGAGAGCAGGTGTTCATCGGTAGTAATATATAGGTCTTTTTGCAGTCTGTAAATAATTTTGAGGTTCTTGTCCGTTATTGCTTTTGAGTGCCTTGCCGCTATATCGTACAATAAGGCATTGATACTGACAGGCTCATTTTTGACTAACTGTTTCTGGCTCTCGAACCGGGCGAGCAACAGGAGCTGGTCCACCATAGTGTTAATCCGGTCGAGCTCGGTAAGGCAAAAATTTATTTTTTCTTCATATTCTTTCAGGCTGCGTTCTTTACGTATTAATACTTCAAGTGTCCCTTTAATTACGGCAAGGGGTGTCCGCAGCTCATGGGAAGCATCGGACGTAAACTGTTTTTCCCGCTCCACGGCATTTTCTATGCGCTGTAGCAAGTCATTGATGGTTTGCGAAAGTGTGTACAATTCATCTTTATTAAGAGGCAGGGGTATGCGGCTGCTGAGGTTTTCTTTATGTATCCTCGCGCTGGCTTCTGTAATGTCTTGTACCGGTTTTATGCTCTTGCCGGCTAAAAGCCTTGCGACAGAAAACAAGACGATAAGCAATGCCGGGTAAGCAATAGCCAGTGTATTTTGCAGGTTTTCCAGTAGCTGCCTGGCATCTTCCATAGGTGTGGCTACCACGATGTAACCCACATTTTTGCCTTTATACCTTACGGAAATGCCCAATTGCCTTACTGCTGCACCCCCGAGGAAGGTGTTGTGGTGGAGCCTGTCTTCCGCGTTATTAACATCAAATAACAGAGACGCTTTTTTAAGGTTTGGCGATTTTATAATGATGTTGCCTTCGGGGGTTATCAGTTGTACAAAAATAGGGTTTATATCCAGCGTGTTATGTTCTTTTTCTTTCCATTCTTCGCCAAGAACGCTAATGCCTTTTCCTGTTACGCGTATTTCTGCAGTGAGCATTTTTATTTCGGTATCCAGGTCATGGTCAAGGTCTTCATATACGGCTGACCTTACGGTAAAATAGATTACTACAAAAACAATAAATACCAGTAGCGCAGTACTGATGCTGAAGTATACGGCTATCCTGCTTTTAAAAGAGATACTGTTCATATCAGCTTTCTATAATATATCCAACCCCGCGAATGGTTTTTATAAAATCTTCTTCTTTGATAAGGTTAAGTTTTTTGCGTATGGCATTTATAAACACATCTATTACTCCTGTATCATATTCAAAATGAATATCCCATACATCGCCAATTATATCTTTTCTTGAGCATACGCTGCCCCTGTTTTTTACTAGGTATAATAAAAGTTCAAATTCCCGGTGGGTAAGGTTAACTTCAGCGCCATCTCTTGTCACTTTATGGGCCAGGGGAAAAATAACAACCGGGCCAATGGCCAACTCTTCGGGCTGGTGGGTGGCCCGCAACTGTACTTTTATGCGTTCGAGCAATTCGTCAAAACTAAAGGGTTTTTTTATATAATCATTCGCGCCGGCCCTCAGGCCCTCAATGGTTTCCTGTACTGTATCCTTTGCGGTTAGGAAAATTACCGGTGTGTCAATTTTTTTTTTGCGCAATAATTTACACACCTCAAGGCCGTTGGATTCCGGCAGCATCCAGTCGAGCAGTATAATGTCGGGCCTATACTTCTCAGCCATTGCAAAGCCTTCTTTGCCATCTTCCGCCGCTATAACATCATATCCTTCTTCCTGAAGGCCCTGCCTGAGAAAATTAACAATTCCGGATTCATCCTCTATAATCAGGATTTTCATAGTTTTAATTCAATTAACTAAAGGTACTAAAAACATTATTTAAATTTCAGGTTAATGCTAATAATGTCAGAATCTAAGTTTGTTGACCTGATGTAGTGTCCATAGCGTATTTCGAGCATGGCCAATTCTTTGATCCCGAAGATTCCGTTAATGGGTGTGATATGTATCCCCATTCCTATAAAGTTACTGTTAAATTTTGACAGGTCATAATTACTGGTATAAAATTCATCCAGTGCATTGTGCGACTGAAAAGCATCAAAGTATCGGGCGGCAGTCTGGTTATAGTACCTGTAAAATGGGCTCACCGAGAAGAATGGCGACAGTTTTATGGGTATTTCAATATTGGCCGTATGCGAAGTTATACCCCAGTCGTCAGAATAGAAGCGGTAGTAACCGCGGATAATTATATTGTCGCCAAGGAAATAGCTTCCCCTTATGGCAAGCGGGATTTTTAGCCGGCTGTCAGGAAGTTTTTCCTGGTGGACAGATCCGTCTGTAAAATAAACCCTATGGAAAGGTAGCGCGAGGTATCCCTGCTGGGATACGATATCAGCCTGGAAAAGGAGCTGAAAATCAGCATTAATCACCTGGGAGTAGCTTAATGACCCGGCAAATGTGTTACGTGCGCTGTTTCCGGAAGCTTTAGTGTCAGGATCATTTCTTAGCTCTATTGGGGCTACCATTTTGACCTGGTCCAGGAATACATTCAAACGTGCCGTAAATTCACCATTCCTGTCGTTTGTCTTTTTAGCGTAACTGATATTGCCTCCAAAGGACTGGTAATCATACTCTGTAGAAGATGATAACCCTACACCCAGGGTTGTACCTTTTTGTTCATTTTCCCGGATATAATTTAATGAAGGGTAGAAGCGGGTGTCGGATGATGAAGCGGAAGAATTTGCCTGGAGGTCTACGCGGTCAGAAGATGCCGATGTATAATGATCCACGCCAACTTCAATATTGTAGTTATGCTTAATCCCGTTTTCACCGTACTTTACAAGGTTCAGGTCTATTATATTTGATATATCAGTCAGTTTTTCAGAACCTATACCGCCGGTTACAACAGCATTGTTGCCGTTTTGCCTGTAATAGCTTGATACAAGATCTATTTCCTCAATTTTTAATTTCCTGTTCTTGTAGGCGGTACTGTCCTGCTCTTTTTCTGCCTGTGCGTATGCCTTCATTAAACCTAATAAGGCCAGGCCGGTTATAAATATGCGCTTCATGTTTTATTGGTTTATTATTAATTGCAGCCACATCCGCCGCCGCTTTTCCCTGCGTTAGCACCTGATGCGCCTTCCCTATAGGACTGGAAGTTTAATTCTGTTTTCTCAATTTTCCTGTTGGCCAGGGCCATTTCGGCATCATTGATTTTATTTTTCTGGTATTCTTTTACCTGCACGCAGGATGCCATAACACAACAAAGCGCTATGATTAAGACTGATTTTTTCATGCGGTCTTTTTTAAATTAATGCCTTTGGAAGTATAAAGGCTGTTATCATCATCAATAATTATACAGTGTAGTGCCGGAATCTGGTTGACCAGGTGTATCCCGGCTTTAATGCCCATAACTGCTATAGGTGTCGCCATGGCATCTGCAAATTCGGCATTATCGCTTATCACAGTCACACTTTTAATTCCTGTTATCGGGAGCCCTGTTTTAGGGTCTATAGTGTGCGAATATTTTTTGCCTCCAATCATCACAAACTTTTCATAATTGCCTGATGTAGCTACTGCCTTACCCGAAATGTTGAGGTAAGAGAATACTTCTTCAGGTTTATCAGGGTCAGAAATTCCAATCCGCCAAGGGTCACCCGATGACTGCAATCCCCATGCGGTGAGGTCGCCACTGGCATTTATAATACCGGCTGAAACATGATTATTTAGTAATATCTTTTTAGCCATTTCGGCCGCATAGCCCTTGCCAATGCCGCCAAAGCCTATACGCATGCCTTTCTCTTTCAAAAAAACGCTGCAATCTCCAGGATTAAGAATTATATTTTTGTAATTGATGAGATGCACGCTTTTCATGGCTTCTTCTTTTGGCGGCAGCTGGGCCATGCTCCGGTCAAAGTTCCACAGGCTCTTGTCAATTCCGCCATAAGTAATATCAAAAGCACCCTGCGTGATTGTGGAAATAGCTTTGCTCCGTTCTATAAGCTCATATACCTCACGGTCTACCACCACCGGCTTTACACCCGCGTTTTCATTGATCAGGCTTGTCTGGCTACTGTTGTTATACGTAGTCAGCAGGGCTTCAATCCTTCTGATTTCTGCTACGGCAGCATTGATATATTCTTTGCCTTCCTTTTCAGAAGAAGCTACTACGGTAATAGTAAAAGTATTACCCATGAGCCGTAAAGATTGAGAAAAATCCTGCATTTGGCCTACTTCCTGTGCGACTTGCAAACCGCCTTTACTTCATTAACCCATTTTTCTACCGGTACTTCCGGTTTGCCTTTCCATCCCTTTATTATTTTGCCATCCGCGTCTAACAGTAGGGTATAGGGGAAATTACCTTCTTTATTATATTTTTCTGCCATTGCATTATTCTTACTGACCTGTTCGGCAGAAAGCTGGTTTTTTTTCCTCCTCGGAAAATCAGCGTTAACAAGCACAAGATTATCCTTTGCCATCTGGGCAAAACTTTCGCTTTCAAAATATTCTTTCCTGGTAGCAATGCAGGGGGCACACCAATCAGAACCCGAAAAGTAAAGCAGTATCATCTGGTTTTTTTCCTTGGCTGCCTTTTTGGCCATGTCAAGGTCCGTTCCCCATTGTAATGGGATAAGCGCTACAAAAAATATAATTAATGCTTTCATTTTTATTTAAATTATATGAGGGCTAAATTAATGTTAAACTATAATTGCAGGCATGATAATTGACTTAAGATTTACTTAATAATTACATTTGGCAGGTATATTTCTTTTTGTATCATCATGTATGTCAAATATTTGTAATAATTTCTTAACATTTATTTAAGAAATCCTTAGGATTTGCTTAAAATTCTGAACAGCGTTTTAATGGTGCCTGATTTCCATTTTACATTTGCAAAAAAGAAATCATTATGCCCAATATTTTTTCTGTTTACACGAGTGGTTCTGTAAAGGCGAGGTTTGGTATTGCTACGTATTTTATAAAGGGGTTTATAACAGTATCTTTATTAATAAGATTATTTTTTGTTAGCTGGGAATATAAAGATGTTTCCTTGGCAGTGGGGGACTTTTTGAGGACTATGATTACAGGTGCTTTCTTTGATTTTGGCACCGCGCTATTTATAGCTTTACCCGGAATTTTATATCTTGGTTTTATGCCAAAAAGGCTGATAGGGACTTTATTGGACAAGGTTTTAATTTATGTTTTTTTTGGTTTAACGATACTGGTATTGGTATTCACTTTTTTTGCAGAAATAACATTTTGGGATGAGTTCAGGTCAAGGTTCAATTTTATAGCGGTTGATTACCTGATATATACATATGAAGTAGTAAAAAATATCAATGAATCTTACCCATTGCCGCTGTTAATCTCCGGGGTATTACTGATTACGGGCGGTGTACTGGCCCTTTTTTACAAAAAGAAAATTTTTCTCAATACTTTTTCGCAAAAACCGGGAAGAACCGAAAGGATGCTTGTGGTACTGCCAGTTGTGGTATTATCTTCAGTTTTTATTTTATTTGTAAAAAATGAAGACGCAGAATGGTCCGGCAACCGTTACAACAATGAAATTTCAAAATCCGGCATATATTCTTTCTTTGCTGCTTTCCGAAATAACAGGATAAAATACGATGAATTTTATACCACAATAGGTGAAGGTGAAGCTTTCAATACCATTAGATCGGCACTATACAGTAGTGATAACAGGTTTTTAGATAACAATTCTATACGCAGGGATGTCGTTTCGGATGGTGTTCCCCGGAAGCCAAATGTGGTGTTCATACTTATGGAAAGTATGAGCGCGAGTTTCATGAAAGAATTTGGTAATACTAATAATATCACGCCTTACCTTGATTCAATTGCGTCAAATAGTATTTTCTTTAAGAATTTATATGCCACAGGGACCAGGACAGTACGCGGTATGGAAGCCGTGACCTTATGCATACCCCCTACACCGGGCCAAAGCATTGTAAAAAGGCCTGATAACCACAAGCTGTATACTGTGGCGAGCATTTTTAAAAACAAAGGGTATGATTGTAATTTCTTTTATGGCGGCGATGGCTATTTTGACAATATGAATAACTACTTTGGGGGTAATGGTTTTACCATATATGACAGGGGGCGCGGGAGCATACTGAGTGACGCTATTGAAACCCGACGTTTTAATATTGATGATATTGAAGTTACATTTGAAAACGCGTGGGGTGTTTGCGATGAGGATATCTATAATAAGATGCTGACAGTGGCTGACAGCCAATATAAAAAAGGGTTGCCATTTTTTAATTTTATAATGACTACCTCGAATCATAAGCCTTACACTTATCCGGCCGGTAAAATTGATATACCTTCCGGTAGTGGAAGGGATGGCGCAGTGAAATATGCTGATTATGCCCTTGGTAAAATGCTTTCAATAGCCAGGGCCAGGCCTTGGTTTAAGAATACAGTCTTTGTGATAGTAGCAGATCATTGCGCCAGCAGTGCCGGCAAGGATGAAATCGACGTAGCGCACTATCATATACCTGCAGTTATTTACAATCTTGGCAGTGAAAAAATTCAAATTGAAAAACAATGCTCACAAATAGATTTATTCCCAACATTATTTTCTTTATTACATTGGGAATACCGGTCCAATTTTTTTGGCAGTAATGTAATGTCTTCCCAGTTCAGAGAACGTGCGCTGATAGGCACCTATATAAAACTGGGGCTTATGAAGCAGGACAAAGTTATAGTACTGTCGCACCAGAAAAAGTACGCCATGTATAGTTGGGAAAAACAAGATAACAGCCTGAAACCACAGCCTGTAGAAAATAGTTTTCTAAAAGAAGCGGTTTCCTGGTATGAGTCAGCCGACCATCTTTTCTCTAACAGATTACTTAAAGAATCCGCCGTAAAAAAGCAGTAATAAACTGTAGCAAAGCGGTGTAGCTTAGGCACGTTATAGCTTAGGCATATTGTAGGCAAGGGTTTCTATAAATTTTGTTATAGGGCCCTTAATCATCATAGACATCATGGCATTAAATTCACCTTGAAACTTTAGCTGAACCTCACATGAAGTGTCCGCCACATTGTTGATGTTCCCCGTAAGTGTAAACGGCAGCTTATCATGGGCTGAGGCCAGTACAATTTGTGAAGGTGTGTTTTTATCTTTGATTTTCAGTTTGATTTCAGGCATACCTTTAAGCGCAAAAATAAATGATTCCTCACCGGTAACTTCAAATTTTGCTATAGTATCCGGCATAAGCTTTTCAAAATTTTGCACCCGGGTCAGCTGTTCAAAAATATAGGCGGCCGGTCTATCAACTGTAACTTTTGGGCTTTCTAAATTCATTTTTAAATTTTTGATTTTTAAAATTTCAGATGTAGTTTAACCTTACATTATAAGGTAGTAAATATTATTAAAACAAAACTACTTAAATAGTAACTATTATTGTCCCCAGGTGGCGGGGCTGTGGCGCCATTCTTTTAGTGTTTCCTGTTCGGCTTCGGTGATGTAACTTTTTGCTGCCGCGAGTTCAAGAAGAGTACCGTAGTCACCAAGCGTATGCAGCGTAATATTGGCTTTTTTAAAATTTTCAACAGCGATATCAAATCCGTAAGTAAATATGGCGACCATGCCTTTCACATTTGCGCCGGCGGCCCTTAGCGCCTCAACAGCCAAAAGACTGCTGTTTCCGGTACTTATAAGATCCTCCACCACAATAACATTCTGGCCTTTTTGCAGGAATCCTTCAACCTGGTTTTGCCTGCCATGCTTTTTTGGCTCAGGGCGCACATAAACAAACGGCAGCCCCATATACTCAGCCACCAGCATGCCCATACCAATGGCACCGGTAGCCACACCCGCTATAACATCGGGCCTGCCAAATTCTTTTTCAATATGTTTCGAAAATTCTTCCCGCATATAGTTCCTGATAGGCGGAAATGAAAGAGTTATCCTGTTATCGCAATATATAGGCGATTTCCAGCCCGAAGCCCATGTAAAAGGATTTTTGGGATTTAATTTAATTGCGTTTATTTGTAAAAGCAATTCTGCCGTTTTTTTGGCTGTGTCAGTATTGAAAATCATACCGCAAATGTATAAAGTTTTTGTAAACGATAAGCCGCTTTTTTTGACAAATCAGGTTGTAAAGGAAACTGATTTCCAATTGTTTTTGCTGGAAACTGTTGATATTGAACAGTTAATACGCAAGATGTTTAATAACAAAGTGCAAAAGGCTTTTCTGTATTATCCTGATGAAAAAGAAATACTAAAAAAGCTGAAAGAGAAAATACCGGTGGCAAAGGCAGGCGGAGGGCTCGTTTATAATAAAAAAGGCGAGGCGCTGTTTATTTTTCGTAATGGTAAATGGGACCTCCCTAAAGGAGGTATTGAAAAAGGTGAGAATATTGAAGATACAGCCCTGCGTGAAGTTGAGGAAGAAACCGGTGTAGGCGGGCTGAAGATTGTACAGAAACTCCAGAAAACGTACCATATATTTAAGCGCAACGGCCAGTATAAACTTAAAATTACTCACTGGTATGAAATGAAGACCAGCTATAACGGCAAACTAACCGGACAGGCCGATGAAGGCATAGAGAAAGTAGCATGGCTCGGCCCGGACGAAATCAGGCAAGCGCTTAGTAATTCTTATGAAAATATCAAATTATTGTTTGAAACTGTTGATGTAATGCGGTAATCACCAAACCTCTCTTTTGGTTGCATGAGCTTATTTATAAATGATTGCCTGTTGCAAAAAATATCACTACATTTGCATGCAATTTAACTACAAATTGCAACAATGAAAGCACACACAACTAAGATCATTGGCGAGGGTTTAACGTACGATGATGTCCTGCTGGTCCCCAACTACTCTGAGATTTTACCGCGGGAAGTAAGCATACAATCCCGCTTCTCTAAAAATATCACATTAAACGTACCGGTTGTTTCTGCTGCTATGGATACAGTTACCGAAAGCGCCATGGCTATTGCCATGGCACGCGAGGGCGGTATTGGCGTGCTGCACAAAAATATGCCTATTGAGCGCCAGGCAGCTGAAGTACGCAAAGTAAAAAGGGCAGAATCAGGCATGATTATAGACCCGGTAACACTCCCGCTCACGGCAACAGTAGGCGATGCCAAGGCAGCCATGCGCGAATATGGCATCGGCGGCATACCAGTTGTTGACAATCAGGGTATACTTAAAGGCATTGTTACTAACCGCGACCTTCGTTTTGAAAAAGACAACGGCAGGTCGATACTTGAAGTAATGACATCCCAAAACCTGGTTACTGCAGGTGAGGGCACAACCCTTGAAGCCGCCGAAGGAATTTTACAGCAGAACAAGATTGAAAAACTTCCTGTTGTCAATGCCGACTATAAACTGGTAGGGCTGATAACCTTTCGAGATATCACTAAACTGACGCAAAAGCCTATAGCTAATAAAGACCGTTTCGGGCGCCTTCGGGTAGCTGCTGCCCTGGGCGTTACCGCCGATGCCGTTGAAAGGGCCGGGGCACTGGTAAATGCCGGTGTTGACGCGGTAGTTATTGATACGGCCCACGGGCACACAAAAGGTGTGGTGAGCGTACTGAAAGAGGTAAAGGCTAAGTTTCCTGGACTTGATGTGGTAGTGGGCAATATAGCTACACCTGAAGCGGCCCTTTACCTCGCTGAAAATGGCGCCGATGCGGTTAAGGTTGGTATAGGGCCGGGTTCTATATGCACCACCCGTGTTGTTGCCGGTGTTGGTTTCCCTCAATTCTCGGCTGTGCTAGAAGTGGCCGCAGCGCTTAGAGGCTCAGGTGTACCGGTCATTGCTGACGGCGGTATACGGTACACAGGTGATATCCCTAAAGCACTGGCTGCCGGTGCTGACAGTGTAATGCTTGGCTCACTACTGGCGGGAACTAAAGAGTCGCCCGGGGAAACCATTATATTTGAAGGCCGTAAGTTTAAGTCATACAGGGGTATGGGGTCTGTTGAAGCTATGAAAGAGGGCTCTAAAGACCGCTACTTCCAGGATGTAGAAGACGATGTCAAGAAACTGGTACCCGAAGGAATAGTAGGCAGGGTGCCTTACAAAGGGGAATTGTTTGAAAGCATGCTGCAGTTTGTAGGCGGCCTCCGTGCCGGTATGGGGTATTGCGGCGCCAGGGACATTCCCACACTACAGGAAACGGCCCGTTTTATTCGCATTACCTCGAGCGGTATTTCCGAAAGCCACCCCCATAATGTAACTATTACCAAAGAGGCACCTAATTATAGCCGGTAATGTAAAAGTAATTTGCAGGAGCAGTGAACTCAGGGCTTCTTTATAAACGTATGGTCCTGTTGTCCGTTATATCTCCCCGCCGCCATAAGCGCTGCGGCGGGGAGGATGCCACTCCCACCAGGGCTAAACCCTATTCGCTCGGCTTGTAGGTAATGGCTGCTTTACTTTACTCTTAATTATTTACCCGGCTATCACGGAAAAGCCGTAAGGATGGCCTCTGGCCTTTACAGTTGTGGCAAAAACTTCTTTATAAAGTAATTCCTTATTTTTGTCTGTTTTTAATGCATTTAAAAAATACAAAATACAGCAATGACGGAACAGCTATCGATGTACCTGCAAAATCTTTTCCAGGCGCCACCGCATGAAATAGATACTTTCGTATCTGCCTTCAAATGCAGGGAAGCCAAAAAAAATGAGCTTTTGGTTTTAAAAGATGAAGTATGCCGGCACACTTTTTTTGTATGCCAGGGTTCTGTAAGGGCTTACTTTATTACAGATGAAGGCCAGAAAGCTACCCGCTATATTGCACTGGAAAACCAGTTCATTACTACCATTCACAGCTTTATTTCGCAGGCCCCTACAAATGAATACATACAGGCAGTTGAAAATTCCGTATTGCTCTCCATTTCTTACACTGATTTTAAAAAACTGGTTGCCGAAACTACCCTTGCAAAAAACCTGTACATAAAGCAACTGGAAGTTGCGTATGTAACCAATCACTGGCGCCTGGAAAGCTTTTTGAAAATGACAGCCGGGCAGCGTTATGGCTTCCTGCTCAAAACGAATCCGGCCATCATCCAGAGGCTTTCAAACAGGATTGTGGCGAGCTATCTCGGCATCACACAGGAAAGCCTGAGCAGGCTGAAAGGCAAAAAGTAATTTTTTATCATTTATCAATGTTTTTTGACGGCCATCGTCAAAAATTTGCGACTGTAAAACAAACTAATGTTTATGGTCGTAAAACTAAAAATCGGGTTTATCATTTCATTTTTATTGTTGGGCCTTGGCGCCAACGCCCAGAAATTTACACTGTCCGGTTATGTAAGAGACAGTTTATCAAACGATTTTCTTATAGGTGCACATGTACAGATTGCAGGCAGTCAGGTTAGCGTGTCTTCTAATTCGTACGGCTTTTATTCTTTGCCTGCAGGGGAGGGAAGAGTTACCTTGGTAGTGAGTTACATTAGCTACGGACAGAAGGTCATTACTATAAATGTGGCCTCAGATACCACATTGGACATATTTTTAAAAGAAGACAGCACCACCCTACAGGAAGTTGTACTCACGGCAGCAAAGCAGGGCAGGAAAGTGGCCGGTACCGAAATGTCAACCGATAAATTATCAGCTAAAGATATAAAACAGATGCCAGTAGTGCTCGGGGAAGCCGACGTACTGAAATCTATACAACTGCTTCCCGGTGTTACAGCGCCTAATGAAGGCTCCGGCGGCTTCAACGTTAGGGGAGGTGCTGCAGACCAGAACCTAATCCTGTTAGACGAGGCCATTGTTTACAATCCTTCTCATTTGTTTGGTTTCTTTTCTGTATTCAATGTTGATGCGCTTAAGGATGCTACACTATACAAAGGGGGCATTCCCCCGAAGTTTGGAGGCAGGCTTTCTTCTGTTCTGGATATCCGGATGAGAGAGGGCAATAATAAGAAATTCAGCGCCGCAGGCGCTATCGGCTTACTCTCAAGCCGCGCTACGGTAGAAGCTCCGCTGGGCAACGTACATGAAGAAGGGGCCAATGGCTCATTCCTGCTATCGGCGCGCCGTTCTTATGCTGATCTATTCCTGCCATTGTCATCGGATACAACAATAAACAGGAACACACTTTACTTTTATGACCTGAATTTCAGGAGTAATTATAAGTTATCAGGCAAGGACAGGATTTTCCTGTCGGGGTATTTTGGCAGGGATAAAATAGATATACCTAACGGTTTCGGCAGTTCATGGGGTAACCTTACCGGCACATTTCGCTGGAATCACCTCTTCGGCCCTGAAATTTTCATGAACGCCAGTGTAATTTATTCTAATTACGATTACAAGATAACATTTTATCCGGGCAATAGTTTTACATGGAAATCTTCATTGTCCAATATCAACATAAAAGCAGATTTTGATTATTACGCAGGAGAAAAACATAAATTCAGGTTTGGGCTGGGTTCAGTCTGGTACACCTTTAATCCCGGAAATATCAGCCCGCTGGGTGCAAATTCTACAGTTAATGAAACGCGCTTCCCTAATAAAAAGGCTATTGAAAATTACCTTTACCTTCAGGATGATTTCCATTTATCCGACAGGCTCAGCCTGATGTATGGCCTCAGGGTTTCTGCTTTTGCACAGCTTGCCAACGACTCTGTCCCCATCTATGAAAACGGGAAGCCCGTGGTGTATAATCCCGGCATAAACAATTACCAGAGAGGGAACATTTCTTCATACAGGCAATACAACAGTAACCAGCTCCTGAATAATTCTGTAGGATTTGAACCCCGCCTGAGCCTGAATTATAAGCTAAATGAAGCATCAAGCCTCAAAGCAGGTTATAACAGGATGTACCAGTACATACACCTGTTGTCCAACGCCACGTCACCTACACCTCTGGATATCTATACCCCAAGTTCCTCTTTTATAAAGCCGCAGGTTGCAGACCAGGTTGCGGTAGGTTATTTCCGTACTTTTCATAATAGCGCCTATGAATTCAGTATTGAAAGTTATTTTAAACGGATGAAAAACCAGTTTGACTTTATCGACGGGGCATCGCCTCTTCTGAACAATACGCCGGAAACAATATTGCTAAACGGGAATGCCCGCAGCTATGGAATAGAATGTATGTTACAGAAAAATGAGGGGCGTTTCACGGGATGGATCAGCTATACACTTTCAAAATCTGAACGAAGGACACCGGGTGTTGATGGTGGTCCCGGTATCAACAACGGGAAATATTATGCTACCAATTATGATAAGCCTCATAATCTGGCCATAACAGCAAACTATGCATTATCTGAAAAATGGTCAATATCAGCAAACTTTATCTATCAGTCGGGCCGGCCTGCAACATATCCGGTATCAAAATATACATTTAATGGTATTTCAATACCAGAATACAGCGACCGTAATTCACAGCGTTTGCCGGGTTATCACCGCTTAGATGTATCGGCTATACTTAAAGGCAGGCAGGATAGGCGCTGGAAAAGCCAGTGGGTTTTCGGGATATACAACATTTATAACCGCCAGAATGCCGCTACTATTACTTTTAAAGAAACACTTGTCAACGGAAATGAAAATGGCTTAGGTACAGGCATCAATAAGGCTTACAGGCTCACTTATTTCGGTATTGTACCCAGCATCAGCTATGAATTTAAATTTTAAACTTAAAGTCTATGAAAACTTTTTTGAAATATTGTTTCTGGATTACCACATTTTGTGTTTGTTCCTCCTGTGAAGAAGAAATTAGCCTTGAAATAACAGGCAGCCCTTCAAAACTGGTTGTAGAGGGCAATGTCCTCCACGGCCTTGACACCCTGATACAGCAGCAGCAAATTAGGCTTTCTCTTTCGGCAGGTTATCTTGGGAATAGTATGCCGTCACCAGTGACTGATGCTTTGGTAAGGGTTGTTGAAGGTAGCCACACCTATCTTTACACCCATACAGGAAATGGCTTGTATACCAGTGAGTTTAGTGCGTCAGCAGGTAAGACGTATAAGTTACTTATTGACTACGCGGGGAATAGTTACGAAGCCACGGAATTTTTAAAACCGGGAGGGGCTGCAATTGAGAGCCTTTCTGTGAGGTACTTTCCGTCGGCCCTGGGCAGCCCGGCAGGTAATTTTATTACTCTCAACACCGCTGACCCGATTGGCGAGAGGAATTTTTACCTGTGGCAACTCTATATTAATGGGCAGCTCATGGTAAACCCATCGCCGGGTAATATATACAGGGCTATCCAGAAGGATGATTTTTTCAATGGCCAGCCTTTGCTGAATTACTTACCCTATGATAATTTTCCTGTTGTCCCCGGCAATAGCGCACGGATGCATCAACTGAATATTTCTGAGGCGATGTACAATTATTATTACTCCATATTTAACCTTACCGGCTCATCGCCATTTTCGGGCGATGTACCTCCGGGCAATATACGGGGTAATGTCCTGAATACGTCAGATCCCCAACAAAATGCGTTGGGGTATTTCGGAGCGTGTACTATTTCTATAAAGACTAAAAACCTGTAGTCTTTACCGGAAATATCTGGTAGTTATTTGCCTGGTTTTTTTATTGTAAAAAGCTGGTCTGCCCCTGCCACAACCGCCNTATACGGGGTAATGTCCTGAATACGTCAGATCCCCAACAAAATGCGTTGGGGTATTTCGGAGCGTGTACTATTTCTATAAAGACTAAAAACCTGTAGTCTTTACCGGAAATATCTGGTAGTTATTTGCCTGGTTTTTTTATTGTAAAAAGCTGGTCTGCCCCTGCCACAACCGCCAGCCCCGATGGAAGCGGCATCCTCCGCGCCGCCGCGCTTATGGCGGCGCGGAGATATAGCGACAGCGGGACATGCGCCGGCAACAATGCGCTTAGCCGGCCGCTCCTTAGAAAAATAAACAACAGGCAGGGTAAGCGCTGCGGCATTGCCCATGGCTCAGGAAATGTTTAGTGCGGTTACCGAATGTTATTGTCCGCTGCCACCTGTTTCTTCTTTGCGGATATCGGCGCTTTCCCAGGCATGGTCCTGTGCGCCGAGCTGTACATAAAGGTCATTTCTCAGTAATTGCTCCTGCATTTCAATTTCTTCTTTGGCGGTCATCAGGAAAGCAGTTTTATCATGGCGTTTTTCGGCTAACCTGAAGATAGACTGCTCATCATATTTTATAAAGCGTTGCCCCTGCCTTGTGGCCGTATAGCGCCTGTGGCCTAATTCTACAAGGGCATCAATCCCAAGATGTACGGCACTGTACAGGTTTTCCCTGTAGAAATTCTTTATGCCCATATCTACAAGGTCAAAAGCATCGCTGCGGTTGCGCGCCCGCGCCAGTATTTTCAGGTGCGGGAAGTGTTTTCGCACCCGTTCCACGACTTCAAAATTGATACGGGGGTTATCTATGGCGGCAATGAATATTTTTGCATTTTCGCATCCCGCGGCATGCAGGAGTTCCACACGTGAGGCATCGCCATAATAAACTTTAAAGCCCATTTTCCGTAATGATTCTACCCGGTCGGAGTCCATGTCAAGTACCGTTGCCGCAATGCCGTTGGTTTTGAGCAGGCGTACTATGGTACTCCCGAAATTACCAAAACCGGCAATGACAACTTCATTTTGTTCATTTTCTTCAAATGTATCGTATTTGTGTTTTGGCTGCCTTTCCTTCACACCAAAATAAGGGTCTATCCATTTTTCGTTGATAAGGAGCAGGAACGGCGTACCCACCATACTAAGGGCTATTACAGCCATCATCTGGTTAGAAAGGCCCGTATCTATAAGGTTTAGCTGGTTGGCAAACCCCAGTATTACAAACCCGAATTCACCAGCCTGGCTGAGCGCAAAGGCAAACAGCACATTCTGGTCGGCGCTTTTTTTATAAACCTTACCGATTATTATCAGTACAAAGAACTTAATGATATTGAAAATGGTGCAAAAAACCAGTGTAAAGGCAGGGTCGGCGATTATGATGGTAAAGTTTATGGAAGCGCCAACCCCTATAAAGAACAGCCCCAGCAGCAAACCTTTAAATGGCGCTATGTCGCCCTCAAGCTCATGCCGGAACTCACTATTAGCTAATACCACCCCCGCCAGGAACGCGCCGAGGGCTGGGCTTAATCCTACTATCTGCATAAGGTAAGACACAGCCATGACCAGCAAAAGTGCTGAAGCCGTAAAAAGCTCCTGCAACCGCGTTTTTGCAACAATTTTAAGTAAGGGCACGAAAAGAAAGCGCCCGGCAAAATAAACCGCCGCTATGGCTCCGAAAACTACCAGGGTTTGCCAGTAGCCCGACATATCGGATAACAGGGAATGTTTTATGCCAGCCTGTTGTACATTGCCGTCAGCCAGTAATGGCAGTATGGCCAGTATGGGTATTACTGCTATATCCTGAAAAAGCAGGACAGCAAATGAGGAACGGCCCATGGAGGTTTTTGTCAGGCCTTTTTCTTTCAGGGTTTGCATCACGATTGCCGTAGAAGACAATGTTAATGCCAGTGAAATAGCCAGTGACGCCCGCCACTCCCATTGTAATACCAGCAGGCATGCGGCAAATAACACTGATGTTGTTAAAACAACCTGCAGGCCTCCCATGCCTACTATAAAACGCCGCATCCGCCAGAATTTATAAGGCTCCAGTTCAAGCCCGATAAGGAAAAGCATCATAACCACACCAAACTCTGCAAAATGCATGATATCCTGGCCTTCCTGTCCGATTAGCCCCAGTACATAGGGGCCTATGATAACACCGGCAAACAGGTAACCCAGTATTGAGCTTAACCCGAATTTTTTTGCGATAGGCACACAAATTACTGCAGCTGCCAGGTATATGATAGCCTCAAAGAAAAAACCGTTTTCCATTTTGTCAACTTATTTAGTTTGGAACCAGTCGTTAAAATACGGATAATTTGCCATTTCGGCAACATTTAATTGGTGGCTTTCCAGATAGCGCAGTACACGTGCATACAGCTTGCTGTTGGCTTCATAATCCTCATTTTCCATAAAATGCGTGCCATGTACTACAAAAGGGGGCAGGTATATCATGTTACAAACCCTGGCCGTCTGGCTAAAGGGCTCTAAAAGCTGTGGTATGGTGAACATATTTCGCCCGCTGGCCGAATAGCTTTCCTTGCGCCCGCCGGTAGTTATAGCCTGCAACAGGAGCTTGCCCTTAAGGGCAAAACCTTCCTTTCCGTAAGCCCATCCATGCTCAAGGACGATATCAATCCATTGTTTAAGTAATGGGGGGCAACTATACCAGTACATAGGATGTTGCCAGATAATGATGTTGTGGTTATTTAAAAGTTCCTGTTCCCTTTTTATATCAATGTCAAACTCAGGATATTCCTGGTACAGGTCGTGGAAAGTAATATTAGCGGAATCAGGTATGGCACTTACCAACGCCTTATGGGCATTTGATTTTTCAAACAGCGGGTGGGCGAAAATGATAAGTATCTTATTCTGCATAGGCGAATCATTTATTAAGGTTTTATGCCAAGATAATTTGCCGGTGTTACCCGCAAAAGCTCCTGCCTTACATCCTCAGTAACTGTAAGAGTATTAATAAAGCTATGTATAGCGTTTTTATCTATTGCAGTATTGGTGCGTGTCAGTTCTTTAAGCGCTTCATACGGATTTGGGTAGTTTTCCCTTCTCAGTATAGTTTGTATAGCTTCAGCTACAACAGCCCAGTTCTTTTCCAGGTCATCTTCAAATTTTTCGGCATTAAGCAGCAGCTTGTTCAGGCCTTTAAGTGTTGCTTCCAGCGCAATAAGCGTATGGCCCATAGGCACACCTATGTTCCGCAGCACGGTACTGTCGGTCAGGTCGCGCTGTAAACGTGAAACCGGCAGCTTGGCCGCCAGGTGCTCAAAAAGCGCATTAGCTATGCCAAGGTTTCCTTCCGAGTTTTCAAAGTCTATGGGGTTAACTTTATGCGGCATAGCTGATGAACCTATTTCGCCGGCCTTTATCTTCTGCTTAAAGTAATCCATTGAAACATAAGCCCACATATCACGGTCAAGGTCAATAAGTATGGTATTGATTCGCTTCAGCGCATCAAAAAATGCCGCAGAATGGTCGTAATGCTCAACTTGTGTAGTAGGGAAAGAGTGCCTGAGCCCTAAAGTCCCTTCAACAAAATCCTGCCCGAACTTGCGCCAGTCGTATGCCGGATAGGCTACAAAATGGGCATTAAAGTTACCTGTGGCACCGCCAAACTTAGCGGCAAAAGGTATATTGAACAACAGCCTGAGCTGTTCTTCCAGGCGCTCTACAAATACCAGTATTTCTTTCCCGAGGCGGGTAGGAGAGGCAGGCTGCCCGTGCGTCCGTGCCAGCATAGGCACATCAGCCCATTCTACGCTCAGTTCTTTTAATTTTGAGATAACGCCAATCAATGATGGCATATACACATTTTCAAAGGCTTCTTTTGTAGAAAGGGGTATGGCGGTGTTATTTATATCCTGTGAGGTAAGCCCAAAATGAATGAACTCCTTATATTGTTCAAGCCCAAGTGTATCAAAAGCTTTCTTTATAAAATATTCAACGGCTTTAACGTCATGGTTGGTAGTTTTTTCAATTTCTTTTACCTGTAGCGCGTCATTGCTGTTAAAGTTGCGGTAAATATCCCGGAGCGGCTCATAAACAGATGTATCTACACCTGCAAGCTGTGGCAGCGGCAGCTGGCAGAGTGCAATGAAATATTCAATTTCAATAAGCACACGGTAACGTATCAGTGCTTCTTCAGAGAAATAAGCCGATAATGCTACTGTTTTATTCCTGTATCGGCCGTCAATAGGCGATATAGCAGTAAGTTCTGATAATTGCTGCATTGGGTTGTGTTGTAAAATGTTGCAGGCAAATATAAGGCCCGGAACCCGAATATTAAAGCGTTGGAGCTTTTTTAGCATTAACTGTTTGATTAAACAATTGCCCCTCTTTCGCATCTGTATGTGAAAAAGCCGCCAGAAAGGCGGCTTTAGGGTTATATTTCGGCCAGTATATTATTAAAAGTTTCGCTGGGCCTCATGGCTTTGGTTACCAACATGTTATCCGGATGATAATAGCCTTGAATATCCTGCGTTTTTCCCTGTGCTGCGATTAGTTCGGCATTAATTTTAGCTTCCTTTTCAGCAAGTGCTGCAGCAATCGGGCCAAAAGTGGCTTTGAGTTTTGTATCATTATCCTGTGCGGCAAGGGCCTCTGCCCAATAAAGTGCGAGATAAAACTGCGATCCACGGTTATCAATGAACCCAAGTTTCCGCGCGGGGGATTTATCGTTTTTAAGAAATTTTTCATTAGCAGTATCCAGTGTTTCCGACAATACATGGGCTTTTTCATTTCCGGCAGCATGCGCTAAATGTTCCAGAGAAACACTAAGGGCAAGGAATTCACCAATTGAGTCCCATCTCAGGTAGCCTTCTTCAAGAAACTGCTGCACATGCTTGGGCGCTGAGCCTCCCGCACCCGTTTCAAAAAGCCCGCCGCCATTCATCAGTGGGACAATTGAAAGCATTTTTGCTGACGTGCCCAGTTCAAGTATAGGAAACAGGTCGGTCAGGTAATCACGAAGTACGTTACCGGTTACAGATATTGTGTCTTCCCCTTTTACAATACGCTCCAGTGTAAAATTTGTCGCTGCTACAGGGTCAAGAATCCTTATATCAACTGCCTCAGTATGCTGGTTTTTCAGGTAAGTAGTAACTTTTTTTATAATTTCACGGTCATGTGCACGCTTGTCATCCAGCCAAAAGACAGCCGGTGTATTACTAAGCCTGGCCCTGTTAACAGCCAGCTTTACCCAGTCCTGTAAAGCGGCATCTTTGGTCTGGCACATCCTGAATACATCTCCTTTTTCTACCTTCTGCTCCATATACACTTTCCCACTATTGTTGTCAATTACCCTTACAACGCCCTCTGCCTGCAGCTGGAAAGTTTTGTCATGTGAGCCATATTCTTCCGCTTTTTGTGCCATAAGCCCTACATTGGGTACACTTCCCATTGTGGCCGGGTTGAATGCGCCGTTCTTCTTGCAGAAGTCAATAGTAGCCTTGTAAACCCCTGCATAAGCCCTGTCAGGTATGGTGGCTTTGGTATCCTGCTCTTTACCGTCTTTATTCCACATTTGTCCGGAGTTACGTATCATGGCCGGCATAGAGGCATCAACAATGACATCGCTGGGCACATGCAGGTTGGTTATTCCCAGTTCAGAATTTACCATTGCCAGTGCAGGGCCGTTTTCCATAGCCGCCTTAAGGGCAGATTTTACCTCAGCCTCCTGCGGGTGCCCGGCAATTTTGGCATAAACATCGCCAAGGCCGTTGCGCGTATCTACATGGAGCGTTTCAAAAAGGCCGGCATATTTTTCAAAAACATCCTTAAAAAAAACTTCCACCGCAGCGCCAAACATGATAGGGTCCGACACTTTCATCATCGTAGCTTTCAGGTGAAGTGAGAACAAAACTCCTTTTGCTTTCGCGTCAGCGATCTCTGTGGCATAAAAATCTTTCAGAGCTTTAAGGCTTAGCACAGAAGAATCGATTATTTCGCCGTCTTTTAGCGGGGTACTTTTTTTAAGCACTGTTACAGTACCGTCGATGGCAGTAAATTCAATTTTTACATCTGTAGCTTCCGTTACCGTAACCGATTGTTCACTTCCGTAAAAGTCGCCCCCGGCCATGCTGGCTACATGTGTTTTGCTTTCGCTACTCCATGCACCCATAGTGTGTGGGTGTGCCTTGGCATAGTTCTTAACAGCCCTGGGTGCGCGGCGGTCGGAGTTTCCTTCGCGCAGCACCGGGTTTACAGCCGAACCCAGTACTTTGGCATATTTGGCTTTAATGTTTTTTTCTTCCTCTGTGGCAGCCTCCTCAGGATAATCAGGCACTTTATAACCATGTTCCTGTAGTTCTTTTATGGCTGCCTTAAGCTGTGGTACTGATGCTGATATGTTCGGCAGCTTAATTATGTTGGCTTCCGGTGTGGTGGCCAGGCGGCCAAGTTCCGCAAGCGCATCGCCTTTTTTCTGGCTTTCATCAAGGTACTCCGGGAAATTGGCAAGAATCCTCCCTGCAAGGGAAATATCCATTGCTTCTACTTCAATTCCAGCAGGCGACGTAAAAGCCCGGACAATAGGCAGGAAAGAATGGGTGGCCAGCATAGGGGCCTCATCAGTTATCGTGTAAAAGATTTTTGATGTTTGGGACATTTTAAACAGGAAATTTTCCCCAGGCAGTCAATACCTGGGGTTGGTTAAACGTTAATAGATGCATTTTTAAAAGCAATTGCTTTTTTTAATAAGACGTGGCGCGCAAATATAAAAAATATAAGCTATATCTGCCTGAAAAAAATGAGTAAAATGTTGTAGGATTTTAATAAAAATTTATTTTTGTAAACGATAAAAGGCCTTAAATAAACTGAAACAGAGGCCTGAAACCTTAAAACAAGTTATTGAAGTGGTTTAAACTTATTTGTTAAATAAAAAAGGGTTGAC
>NZ_NOXV01000296.1 GCF_002251835.1 Flavobacterium cyanobacteriorum | reverse complement strand
GTTAAAAACTAACCATTCTTTTTTTTATTGTTTAGGACGCTATTGATGCAGAATCAGATAAAATCGATCTACGAATGCTGCATTCAGGTTTGTATACTATAGTAGTAAAATTTGGAGAACATTTTATTAGTAAAAAAATTATAAAAGATTAGCACCCTATTTAGATGTTCTTTATAACAGTCTGAAATTAATTGTACAGCTATTCGTAATAATAGAAAATGGAAGCAAAATAATATTGTAGCGCTATAGGCCGCATCAAAGTTCAAAAACCCGCGACGAAGTCCATGCTGATTATAATAATTTGCTGCAATAAGCGGTAAAACCGCCTGGTTAAAAAAAAATTAAAAAATGAAGTAGGGTATTTTTTTATTCACTTGTTTGTAAATATATAAGACAAAATTGCGTGAAAAAGAAATCTTATAATTTTTAGTTTTTCTGTGTGTAGGCAGGCTTCACAGCCTGCCTTTTTTATTTAGAGGTAGGATAATGTTCATATTTTTTTAGCCGGTTTTATATTAAGGCCGGCTATTTTATGTAATATCGTTATTTTATCTTTTATTTGTGCTGGTATATAACTCAAAAATTTTACGATGTATAAGTTGTTTAAAAATATTCCCCTGGCATTTTTGGCGGCTATGCTTATGGCTTCTTGTATTGGTGACGATTCAGACGATGTTGTAGTTAATGGGAATCCTTATGCCCTAAACTCACTGTCGGAAGTTACCACACAACTGTCCGCACTGGCATCAGGAGAAATAGACTGCCTGGAAATAATATATCCTATTACTGTTGCTACCTATGCTGAGGGTTTTGTAGTAGCTGACCGGTTTACCTTTAATAATACAAACGAACTCCTTACATTTATTAATAATCTTGGTGAAGGCGCCACTTATGCCATCATTTTTCCGTTTGCTGTTAGCGGAAACGGGGAAGAGATAAGCATTATCAGTAATGACGCTTTTCTGGATACGCTGGAAACCGAAATAGCCGAGTGTACCGCAAATTCCTGCGTAACTACCAACACCTTATTTGCACAGGCCTACAACAGCATTAGTGGTAACGAGCAATTTATCATGGACACCTATACACATGAATATACTTTTAGTATAAGCCAGGCCGGTACTGTTTGCAGTATTGGCTATAAAGGCGAAACAGCTACACTTGCATATCTGATTGAAATTGTTGATGATAATAATACAGTGCTTTATACCGGTAATCATACTTTTAGTAATACTGCCATTAGCTATGTATCTATACCACCCGTAAGCCTTGAGGCAAATACTAATTATACCATAAGGCGCTCTATACCAAACAATAATAACGGAACGGGAGTAGGGACGGTGAAGCAGGGAGCAACTGACATATTACCTGTAACAGAGGGTAATATTACCATACACCAGGCCCGCTTTTATGGAGGTGGTGGTACCAATGCCCCTAATTATGTACTGTTACCTATGATTGATTTTGTGTTCAGGCCACAACCTTAAGCAATATTGGGACAAGGCGGAGTTTACTCATCATTACAATTCAATCCTGTAGAGAGGCAGAAGATTTAAGGATTAATGGCCCTTTATGTATTGATATCAAGATCCCTGAGGTAGTCTTCGTATTCAAAGAAAAAGTGTTCAAAAGCATTCATACTGATGTTAAAAAATCTGAATATGGCGGCCCAGCTTGCCATGTTATACAGGCTTATACCTGTTTTTTCTACCCAGATGCGGCTGATAACCTTTCCTGTTTCAAGATGGTAGTCTTTTTCAAAAATAGCTTCCGGAAGATATTCTTCGTGTAAAATAGTTCTTAGGGATTCCATTTTTTCATAATATATATGCCGCTTATCTTCCTCACGCGGTTCGATATCCAGCATCACCTGCGCTTTTTTATTATCAACATAAAACTTGAAAGACACATCTTTAATCCGGGTATTATAGAGCAGCCATTTGCGCGGATAGGCTTCCGCAAAGGCCGTCCAGAACTCTTTCTTCATTTTTTGTGCTTCTGCTTTGCTGAACATAGTATACTAGGTCTTACGACAGTTTATTTTGAGTATCTTTATCATTCAATACACCCCGATGATATTCTCCGAGTTTATTAAATATATTCCAAAAATACTAAATCAGCAGCTACCAGCCCTGCGGGCACACGTAAAAATGGCACCTGAAGGCAGGCCTGCTTTTCTTTCGCCTGATTATTATACCAAAATGAACCCCAGGCACTCCGCTGTGATGATGCTTTTTTATTCAAAAAAGGATATGACACACCTCGTGCTTATAAGAAGGAATGCATATCCCGGAGTCCATTCTTCGCAAATATCTTTTCCAGGTGGTAAGGCGGAGCCCACGGACGCCAGTTTTGCCCAAACGGCTCTTAGGGAAACCTATGAAGAAATAGGTATTGCGCCTGAAAAAATCGAGGTAGTGATGCCCTTTAGTAAGATTTACATCCCGCCAAGCAATTTTCTGGTGATGCCCTTTATGGGTATTTCATACGGCGAATTACAATTTGAGCCTAATCCTGATGAGGTAGATGCGATACTGGAACTGCCTCTTGATATTTTCCTTGATGATTCCATAATCATATCAACACCCATGCAAACCTCGTATGCTCAAAATATTATTGTACCCGCATTCCTGTTTGAAGGCAATATTGTATGGGGAGCTACCGCTATGATTATGAGTGAGCTTAAAGACACAATAAAAAGTGCCTTACAATAGTAGGGATTTTGTAATTTTGCCTTTTATTTGTTAAAAAACTATGGGTTTATTTAAACGGAATCCTTTCGGGCATATACTCTTCCTGAAAAAATGGCTGATACGTATTTTCGGAATACTCACACACCGCCGCTACAGGGGATTTAATGAACTGTATATTGACGGTTCTGAAATTATAAGGGCTTTGCCTGACAAAAATGTCCTCTTTATATCAAACCACCAAACCTATTTTGCCGATGTGGTAGCCATGTTCCACGTTTTTAATGCGAGCCTCAAAGGCAGGGAAGACAATATTAAGAACATAATAGGCTATATATGGAATCCTAAGCTAAACATTTATTATGTTGCCGCCCGTGAAACCATGAAAGAAGGCCTGCTGCCCAGGATACTTGCCTATGCCGGCGCCATCACTGTAGAGCGTACATGGAGGGCGAAGGGCAGGGATGTGCAGCGAGAAGTAAATCCTAATGATACTGAAAATATCAAAATAGCCCTGGAAGACGGTTGGGTAATAACCTTCCCGCAGGGAACGACTAAGCCTTTTAAACCCATAAGGAAGGGGACTGCCCATATCATTAAGCAGCACAAGCCTGTAGTGGTACCTATCGTAATTGACGGTTTCAGGAGGTCGTTTGATAAAAAAGGGCTGATGCTCAAGAAAAAGGGTATCCTGCAGTCATTTATAATCAAGGAGCCGTTAGAAATTGATTATGATAATGAATCTGTTGAATCAATTATCGAAAAAATTGAATTTGCCATAGAACAGCATCCTTCTTTTCTGAAGGTAATACCTGCAGAGGTTATTGAGGAACACAAGGAGCTGGACCAGCAGCGGAAATGGCAGTATTAAATTTTAATTGTAGCAGTTTCATGTTGTACTAAACTTACCGGCACATATGTTTATCATTTTTAGCAAAATAAAACTGTAAATATTAAATATATATTTAAAACAAAAAGCCCCTCCGTTTCCGGAAGGGCTTTTATTTATTATAAGAATCAGGGATTATTTATTCTCTCCCTTTTCCATCCTTTCTTTAAGTTGAGAAAGTGCATCGATATCACCAAGAGTGGTTTTCTCGGCATTGTTTGAAGATGAAGCAGCAGACTCCTGTGCAGCCCTTACGTTCTTCTCTTCCTCATCACGGAAAGTAGCCGTGTGAGAAGCTACAACACGCTTGAATTCTTTATTGAACTCAATAACTTTAAAGTCTGCGTTGTCGCCTTTTTTAAGCTTCTTACCGTCTTCTTTCTCCAGGTGGCGTGTAGGGATGAAAGCAACAATATCGTCACCAAACTCTACAGTAGCGCCTTTGTCAACAATCTCGGCAATAGTACCGTTGTGTACAGTACCTACAGCGAAAGAGTCTTCATATTTATCCCAAGGGTTAGCCTGGGTTTGTTTGTGGCCAAGGGAAAGTTTGCGTCCTTCAACGTCAAGTTCAAGTACTACAACCTCTAATTTGTCACCAACATTAACAAACTCACTCGGGTGCTTAATTTTCTTAGTCCAAGAAAGGTCAGAGATGTAGATAAGCCCGTCGATACCTTCTTCAAGCTCAACGAATATACCGAAGTTTGTAAAGTTACGAACGATACCTGTGTGGCGTGAGCCTACAGGATATTTAGCAGTGATGTCAGTCCAAGGGTCCTGGGTAAGTTGCTTGATGCCAAGAGACATTTTACGGTCTTCACGGTCAAGTGTAAGGATTACAGCCTCCACCTCATCGCCTACTTTAACGAAGTCCTGTGCAGAACGCAGGTGTGTAGACCATGACATTTCAGAAACGTGGATAAGGCCTTCAACACCTTCAGCAACTTCAATAAACGCACCGTAGTCAGCAATAACAACTACTTTACCTTTAACCTTATCACCTACCTGCAGGTTAGCGTCAAGCGCATCCCATGGGTGCGGGTTGAGCTGCTTAAGGCCAAGCTGTATACGTGTTTTCTCATCATCAAAGTCAAGGATAACCACATTAAGCTTCTGGTCAAGCTCAAGCACTTCGCTCGGGTGGTTGATACGGCTCCATGAAAGGTCAGTGATGTGGATAAGTCCGTCAACACCGCCAAGGTCAATGAATACACCGTATGAAGTGATGTTCTTAACAACACCCTCAAGTACCTGGCCTTTTTCAAGCTGGCCGATGATCTCTTTCTTCTGAACTTCGATATCAGCCTCGATAAGCGCTTTGTGAGAAACTACAACGTTTTTGAATTCGTGGTTGATCTTAACAACCTTAAATTCCATAGTTTTGTTTACATACTGATCGTAATCCCTGATAGGTTTTACGTCTATCTGTGAGCCTGGTAAAAATGCCTCAATGCCAAAAACGTCCACAATCATACCGCCTTTGGTCCTGCACTTAACAAAACCATTAACGATCTCGCCTGTTTCGTTAGCATTGATAACCCTGTCCCAGGCTTTTATGGTACGTGCTTTTTTGTGAGAAAGTACAAGCTGCCCTGATTTATCTTCACGAACATCAATGAGTACTTCTACCTTGTCCCCAACTTTAAGGCCAGGGTTATAACGGAATTCGTTAAGCGAAATAACACCTTCCGATTTTGCGTTGATATCCACAATGGCATCCCTGTCAGTGATCCGTACTACAGTACCTTCTACTACTTCATCACCTTCAGTGGAAATAAAAGTTTTCTCAACTAAATTTTCGAATTCTCTCAGGTTTTGTTCATCTACCGGGTCAATGCCTTCTTCAAAGTTATGCCAGTTGAACTCCTTTAAAAATTCATCTTTTGTTTTTGTTTGCTCAGACATGCTGAAAAATAAATTTGTATCCTGCGTTTACCGGGTTTCATGCAGCGGTAAAACAGCAGAAGCGTTTTACATATAAATAATTGATTACCTTAAGGAAACCCTGCCTGCCAAAAGGTGCGCAAAGGTAGTACTATTTTTTTGATTTACAAATCTTTATTAAGATATCATTAGGAGTATGAAAATAATAAAACAGGTTAACCTCAGTTTATTGAAACCAACAAAGCCCTGCGATTGTGCAGGGCTTTGTTGGTTAATATTATACACTTAAAAATTATGCTAATGCGTTACATTCTCAACGGCCTTTGGGTCATGCCTGTGCCTGAACAAAATGGCAAATGCAATAGCTATAACAAGGGAATAAACAGCAAATGCCAGCCAGATATCCTGCCACTCACGCATAGTTACGGCTTTGTCAAATATGCCCTGGGCATCAACATTAACCTGGCTATATGCTATAAATTTTGCCATTAAAGCATTATCCGGTGTTGTATCAAGATACGCTGCAAGGTCAGTTGTATTATTGAAAGAGCGGGTAAAAAATTTATCGATAAGCCATCCGGAGGTAAAACTACCTAAAACAGCACCAAAACCATTAGTCATCATCATAAAGATGCCCTGTGCCGATGAACGAATCTTAGCGCTGGTTGTAGTTTCTACAAATAACGACCCTGATATATTGAAAAAATCAAAGGCCATACCGTATACGATGCAGGACAAAATAATCATCCAGAGCCCGGTAGTAGGATCACCGTAAGCAAAAAGCCCGAACCTCAGCACCCATGCCAGCATGCTTATCAGCATTACCTGTTTAATGCCGAAACGCTTAAGGAAAAAAGGAATTGCAAGGATAAACAAAGTCTCCGAAATCTGGGATATCGACATTATAATAGTAGAATATTCAGCTACGAATGAATCCGCATATTTTGGAAAATGCTTAAACTCATCCAGAAAGACATCTCCGTAGGCATTCGTAAGCTGTAGTGCACCTCCCAAAAACATTGAGAATATAAAGAATAAAGCTATTTTATAAGTACCAAAAAGCCTGAAAGCTTCCAGACCTAGAGCTTCAAGAGTTGTTGCATTGGTTTTTATATTTTGTGGCGGACATTTAGGCAATGTAAATGAATACAGCCCTAATATAATTGCTGCTATACCGGCAATATAAAACTGGTAGTCACTGGCCTTATTGCCTGTTAGGTTGGTTATCCACATAGCCACAATAAAACCTATAGTACCCCATACCCGTATGGGCGGAAAATCTTTTACAACATCATTACCGTTATTTTTAAGCGCTGTATAAGATACAGAATTGCTCAATGCTATAGTGGGCATGTAGCAGCACATCGCAATAAGCATAACATATATAAATGTTGACGGTTCATTTACCTGCGGAAGTATAAAAAGAACTATAGCATACAGTATGTGCAGGAGGCCATATAAACGCTCTGCATTAACCCAGCGGTCAGCTATTATGCCTGTTATAGTTGGCATAAAGATAGATGCTATGCCCATGGTGCCGAATACCAGGCCAAACTGGGTGCCGTCCCACTGTTTTGTGCCGAACCAGTAATTGGCAATAGTAATCAGCCATGCCCCCATACAAAAAACTGGAGGAAACTCATTACCACCAGCCGATTCTTTATTCCCATAAAATCTCGTGTTTAACGTTTTATTAACAGTTTGTAAAACTATTAATAAAATCGGATTTTAAAACAGCTATAACGTTAAAGTTGTGCTGCTTCCTGTACCAGCAGCATCACTTTTTCAAATTGTTCCTCAATAGTAAGGTGTGAATTATCTATTTCAATGGCATCATCTGCTTTTACAAGCGGTGAATCTTCCCTGTGAGAATCAATATAGTCACGCTCCTGCACATTTTTAAGCACTTCATCATACGTTACCTGCTGGCCTTTTGCCGTCAGTTCCTCAAAACGGCGCTGTGCACGTGTTTCAGGGCTGGCCGTCATAAACAGTTTCAGCTCCGCATCAGGAAAAACTACGGTACCTATATCCCTACCGTCCATAACTATAGCCTTGTGGTCACCCATATGCTTTTGCTGTTCCACCAGCCTGGCACGCACTTCTGATACCTCAGCTACACGGCTTACAAGGTTACTTACATCAAGCGTACGTATTTCTGCTTCAACATTTACTTCATTAAGGTATATTTCAGCATAACCCAGGTTTGGGTTGAATAAAAATTGCAGGCTTATTTCCGACAGCCTCTCAATAAGCGACAGCTTATCAAAATGTTCCCTGCTTATGAGGCCCTGCTGCATCGCAAAATAGGTAACGGACCTGTACATGGCACCGGTATCAACATACACATACCCCAGGGTACGGGCAAGCTGCTTAGCCAGCGTGCTTTTTCCGGTTGATGAAAAGCCGTCTATGGCAATAGTAATTTTTTTATCCAAGTTATTGAAGATTTATCGTTAAACCAAAGAGGCTGGTATTACCTGCAAGCGTGTAGCGTGAGTAAGAATAATCAAAGCGCAGCAGGCCATCATACATCCTGAGGCTAAGCCCACCGGAAATTCCCGAAAAGTTCCGCCGCTCCACAACCCGAAGCTCTTCTCCCCGCCTGAAATTGTAACCCAGACGCAAATTAAAACTTTTTCCCGGAAAAAGCTCTGCCCCAAGTATAACATGCCTCAGCGCGTTATTAAAAAAAGAAACCTTCTCTTCGGTACTGCTACCGTCAATGCCCTGCTGGGCGCGGTTAGGGTTAGAAAAAGCGATATTCCACTGCTGAAGGTTTTCAAGTGTGATATGCCATCGTATCGGTACATTTTCTACTTCCTGCGATATCCCCGCAATTATTTCAAGCGGCAGAGGCTCCTGCTGGCCTGCATAGGTTGTTATTTGTGTACCCACGTTCCTTATAGCCAGTGCAATATTAATGTCGTTTACATCATCAATATATATAGCGCCGATGTCCAGGGCTGCACCAAAAGAATTATAACTTTCAAGCGTTGACGAAATAAATTTTGCATTTGCCCCAATGTAAATATCCGTCCAGGGTATGTTATAGGCATAGCCAAACGAAAGTGCAATTTCACTGCCTGTAAAATCGCCCGTCAGCAACCCGGCTTCATCCCGGCCCTCAAATGTGCCGTAATTAACATAATTGACACCCATGTGGAATGTCTGTACATGCCTGTCCCAGGTATAGGCATAAGCCGCCGTGCCATAGCTCACTTCGCCGTAATAGCTCCCGTAGTTAACCGAGAGGTGGTTATCCATTTCAGGATTTATAGTCGCGGGATTAAATATCCCCTGGTTTACGTCATAATCATAAAGGGTAATTATTTTACCACCAAGGGCTGCCTGCCTGGGCGAGGTTACAAGGTTTAAAAACTGGTAGGTATATTTACCGCCTATCTGCCCGAACGATAAAACAGGACTGAGTAACAGGAAGTAAATAAACGGTTTTTTAAACATTGTTGTAATGTGAAACTGCCTTTATAACGCAGATGCGAAGATATTATTTTTTATATAAGGTTGAATGATTTATTAGCCAAATGCAATTCACGTTGAAATTCTTCTTTTACGATCACAAAGATACGCACATCATCCTGTTTATCTTCTACTGTTTTAATACAGCAGTATCAGCACACATGAATACCATTTTTAATAAAAGTTCAATCCTGTCCTAAATAAAATTTAACACTATCAAACTTAACCATTTTGTTGGATAATTTTGGTTTTATATCCTTTTTTTCAAAACAAAACCCCCTGAATATTTTTTACTTCACTTTTTNATCTGTAAATCAGATATAAATATACAAATTACAACTCTTTTATGCAAGAAAAACGTAAAAAAACCGTCTCAAGTTGTGAGACGGCTTCGTTCAATTATATTCACTATAATAATGATCAACCAAACATTACCTATCTGATGGATTCATTAAAGCGTAACGCTTTAATTCATCAGGAAACAAAGATTGGAAATTTAAGAAGTGTTTTTTCAGGTAGACCAGTAGAACAAAAAATCATCTGGACAGGAAATATTTCAGAATTAGCCCATTTCATCAAAACCCTGCACAACACAGCCAAAAAGGTAGAAGACACCAAGCAGAAACAATGGGAAATAACCATCAACTGTTTTGAAATGGCTGATGGCACAGAACTAACCAAAGACAAACTCAGAACACAAAAAACACCTGCCCGAGCAGCCATCATTGAAAAAGCGGTCAATATTCTCTGATTTGCACTCTACACCTTCTCGAAAGTTTTAAAATTCTTTCATCCATCACCAAACGCCAGGCTTAACAGCTTGGCGTTTTTTTTGGCATACTCTACACTCTACACCTTACTCCAAACCCTTTTCTGCAAAGGGTTTTAGCCTCTCCTTACTGCCCAAATTTGCTTCCGAAATCATTCATAAACATCAAAATTTTCAAAACAATGGAAGCAGTAATCTTACCAAAAGAACAGTATCAAGAACTGTTGAAGCGAATGGACGAAATCAAGTCCGTTTTAACCGAAAAACAGAAAGACCCTAAAGACCTCTTTCTGGACAACCAAGAATTTCTCCAGCTGATGAATGTCAGCAAGAGAACCGCCCAAACGTGGCGTGACGAAGGCATCATTTCTTTCTCACAAGTAGGTAGCAAAATCTACTACCGTATGAGTGATGTGCAAAAGCTACTCGATAGCAATTACAACCAAGCATTCAAGAAAAGAAAGTAATCAGTTTAATAACCCTGTAAAAATTAGAAAAAATGGCAACAGCATCAATATTTCAAAACTATGTGCATTTAGTAGAGCACAAGTCACTAATCATCATCACCAAACAAATTCAAGAAGGCAAGTACAAAGAGCAAGTAGAAGCAATTCGCAAGCTCATTACCGAAAATCAAGAAAAAGAAGCCGACAAACTCAAAAAACAACTCCCGGCATTCACCCCATCAGGCACGTTTGAAAGTGGCCGTAAGGCTGAATTGCTTACGCAATACAGCGGATTTGTAATTTTAGACTTAGACAAATTAAGCCCCGAAGATTTAGAAAGGGCTAAAAGTTTGGTCGCTTTAGCTCCCTACACTTTTGCCGCTTTTATCAGTCCAAGTGGCAACGGCTTAAAAATTATCGTACCTGTAAACAGTACCGCAGATCATCACAAATTAGCGTTCCAGCAGGTTTCCGATTATTACGAACAAGCTTTGCAGCTTGTCGTTGACCCATCAGGCAAAGATGTTTGTCGCCTATGCTTTATGTCCTACGACCCTGATTGCTTCCGCAATATCAACGCAGAACCGTTCAATGTAAACATTGAAACGGCAGCACAAGAACCACCGAAAAAGGAAAAGCCAAAGGCAGAGCAAGAACCAGCCAAGCATACAGAAGGCAGTTCAGATGAAACTGATTGGTTAGAAGTGTTTGGCAAGTGTGTTGACTTTACTGACCGTAAAGCCAACTACACCGAAGGCAACCGAAACAACTATGTACATTTGTTGGCTTGTAACTGCAACCGTGCCGGAATACCCGAAAACATAGCCCTTGGCTATATTTTGCAAAACTTCGACCTCGATACCGAAGAAGCAACCCCCACCATTCAAAGTGCCTATAAAAACAATGTAGCAGACTTTGCAAAGTTTGCAGACTTTGCAAAAACCAACGAAGCAACCCCACAATCAAAAGACGAGCTCTTGATGAATATGCCTTTCATTCCTGATGAAGTGTTCCCATTACTGCCCGAAATTCTGAAAAATGGATCAAGCGTATTTGAAGACCGCAGAGAAAGAGATATTTTCCTCACAGGTGCATTGAGTATCATTAGTGGCTGTATGCGTAATGTAGTGGGCTTATACCGTGCCAAAGAACACTATGCCAACTTGTTTGTGTTCATCATTGCCCCTGCCGCAAGCGGCAAAGGGTCACTCACTTTTGCCAAAGCATTAGGCGATAAATTTCACGATAAACTGGTAGCAGAAAGCACCGAAAAACTAAAAATCTACAAGATTGAATTGCAGGAGTACAAACGAAAACTTACAGACAAAAAGCAGGATATATCAGAATTAGAACCACCCGAAGAACCACCTTTTAAAGTACTCTATATCCCTGCCAACAACAGCAGTGCAAGAGTAATACAACACCTAAAAGAAGGTGACGAACAAGGCATTTTTTGCGAAACAGAAGCCGACACAATGGGTGCAGTTCTCAAACAAGATTGGGGCAGCTATTCCGACTTGCTTCGCAAGGCGTACCATCACGAACCAATTTCATACAGCCGTAAAACCAATAAAGAGTGGGTAGAGTTAAAAAAGCCTCGTTTATCCGTAGCATTGGCAGGTACACCCGGACAAGTTGAAAACTTAATTAAGTCAGCAGAAGACGGCTTATTCAGCCGCTTCATTTTCTACACCTTTAAATCTGAAATTGTGTGGATACCTGCCAGTGATACCTTAAACGGCATCAACTTAACAGCCCATTTTGAAGCATTGTCAGACAGAGTGCTCAACTTCGTTGAGTTCCTTCAAAACTATGAAACAGTCCGTTTCAAGCTCACACCTGAACAATGGGTCAAACTCAATGCATATGGTGATGATTGCCTCAATACATTGGCAACCTTTGTAAGTGAAGACCTTTCCAGTACTTCCAAGCGTTTAGGGCTTATTCTTTATCGTGTGGCAATGATTATCACTGCACTCAGGTATTTTGACAATGGCGAACTATCAACGGAACAAATCTGCTCAGATGAAGATTTCGACATTGCCTTAAAGTTGGTGAAAGTATATCAGGAGCATTCCGTTTTTATGTTCAAAGAGCTGCCCAAACAAGCCACCGTTACCGACAAATTGCTAAAGCAATTCTTTGACAAGCTCCCAACTTCTTTCCGCAGAAAAGAAGCCGTTACACTTGCCGAAGCTCAATTCGGCATCAAAGTGCGGACCGCAGACCTTTATTTATCTAAGTTGGTAGCGTTCAAATGGATTGAGAAAACCCGCAATGGCATCTATCAAAAAATCAAGCAGTAAAGCGACTTTGCAAGTTTTGCAAACTTTGCAAGCTTACTTTCATATTAATCACTATATTTGCCCTTTATAGGACAAGTCAATAAAAGGTATAACCAATGCTCGGAGAGAAACTCAAAGAATTAAGGGAATCAAAAGGACTTTTGCAAAGGCAGGTTGCTGCTGAATTAGACGTTGACACCGCCTACATCAGTAAAATGGAAAACAACGACAAGCCGGTGAGTAAATCTTACTTGTCAAAGTTGGCAAAATTGTATGACGTAGATGAGCAAGAGCTTTTGACGCTATGGCTTGCCGATAAAGTTTATGATGTAGTAAAAGACCAGGATGTGGCTTTGAAAGCGATGGAAGTTGCAGAAGAAGAAATTAAAAGAAAAAGAAAAAATTAAATGCACATAAACTCAGACATAAATGTATTAGGCAGTCTGCCTGATTGGAACTTGATAAAAGTTTTCCTGTCAGAAGATATGGTTTCCATCAAAGAGAAAGGTGGAATACATACCTACACAGCCATAAAAACTGATAAGTCTGTGAAGCGATTTGAAAAGGCTATAAAGGCCACATTAATTCAAAACAAAAAACCTGAGTTAGAAGCAATAATCAGTCAATCAATAAAATCGAATACCACAAGTGCCGAAACGCTGTTACTTTTATTCTGGAATGCTTCTTTAAATAATGAATTGTTGTTTCATCTGAACGATAAAGTTTTTTTTCCTGCTTTTTATAGTGGTAGAGTTTCCATAAAAAATGATGAAGTAGTCGCCTGTATTAAAGATTTGAAGCAATCAGAAGATGATCTGAAAAAGTGGTCTGAAATCACAATTACTACTACTGCATCTAAATACCTGACCTTATTAAAAAAGTTTGGTTTAATGGAAGGCTCAGTAAACAAGTCCATCGTTCATCCTCACTTGAACGATGCTATGTTTATTCTTTATGTCTATTGGATAGTTGCTATTTCAGAAAAGCCCAACCTTGTATCCAGCAATTGGCTTTCATATTCGTTCAGCGAAAAGCAAGCTTTTCTTGACAGGCTCTTGCAAAAAAAGTTTTCAAAATATTTTAATGTGGTTTATACAGGCGACAAGCTCAGTATAGAACCATTAATCCCTTACGAATCAATCTATGAATACATCAGTCAATCCTGAACATATCATTACACAGTTAAAGCGGATAGTGGAATCTGATAAGCGTTCAGAAATCCGCTTGAATGCCAATGGTGGCAACTCAATTCTATTAGTTTGCCCACCAATATTGGAGTTCCAATACATTGAAAAACTGGTGGAAATGATGCCCCTCGATACCTATAAAATTATCGACATCAATGAGATGTTGATTTCGTTTGTTGAAGCACATCAAACTGACCTTGCAGAAATGTTTGATTTGTTAAGGGGTTCGGTTCATCAAATTTTCAAAGCACCGGAAGGCGAAACAAGTCCAGATTTATTCAAACACCTGCTTGCTGCTATTGAAGAAACATTCAACGAAAATAAAATACCTGTACTCATCCATAGCGGAGCACTCTATGGCAGCGGAATTGACAACATTCATTTAATGGAAAACGAATTAGTAATGAAGGCAAAGTCACCTTTAATTATTTTATATCCTGCCACCCAGGAAGGTGAGCAGTTAATGTTCCTCAATTCACGCCCCGCATCAAAGTACAGATGTATGATTGTTAACTAAAGAATAATACAAAAATGAAGATAAAAGAAATACTGACCATTGACCTAAGCGAAGACATCAAGAATGTTATCAACTTAGAAGACATTTCTGAAAAGGAAATTCAGGCAGAAATTGAAAGCTATATCGTTACAGATGGATTGGCTCGTGAATATGCGGGTTTTGTTGATACGTTTACTTCTAACATTCTTGAAACAGGTGTTTGGATTTCTGGTTTTTATGGTTCAGGGAAATCATATTTTGGCAAACTACTGGGATATTTGATTAGCAATAGAAACATAAATGGCACTCCTGCAAGAGAAAGAATACTACAACGCTTTACTGGCGTAAATGATGAAGCACTAATAAAAAATTCTCTTTCAAAATTAAATTCAGTTAATTCAAGAGTAGTTTTCTTAGACGTTGCTCAACAGGACACTTCAAAAGGATTTTCTTATACCTTGTATAAAAACTTATTAAAATCACTCGGTTTTCCTGAGAATGAACACGGTATTTTCTTATTTCAATTGATGCTAAGTGAAGGCAAAACTTCCATACAAGACTTCGTTTTTGATGCAACAGGTTTAGATTGGAACGACATCAGAACAAGTTCGTTCAAATATGCAAAAGCTGTAAAAGAACTGTATATCAAGAAAGGGAACACAGATGCTGATTATGACAACCTTATTACAACTATTCGCAGAGATATTGACCAGTTCAGTTCTTCAAGATTACAGGAAGAGCTAACAAATTACTTTAGAATTGTTAAAGATGAAAAGATTGTTTTTCTCTTTGATGAAGCAAGCGAAGCCATAAATCAAAAGAAGATTACTGTTTTAGACTTACAAGCTATCAGCGAATCGCTTTCATCATTAGGTGGAAAAGTTTGGACGATTGCCATTGCTCAGGAAAAGTTAGATGATGTTATCAATAACTCCAATGTAAGCAAAGCACAATTAACCAAAGTAACAGACCGTTTTAAAACTAAAATTCACTTAGAAGCCACCGAAGTAGATGTTATCATTCGCAATAGACTATTAAGAAAAACGGAAACAGGCATTCAAAAGCTAACTGAACACTTCAAGAAAAATTCAGGTAAGATTTCAGACCACGCAGCAATACACGGTGCTGGTATCAGCAAAACAGATAGTGAAGAGAACTACACAACGTACTATCCATTCTATAAGTACCAGTTCGACTTATTGCAAAACTTCCTTTTTGGTACAAAAGGTTATGCATCCACTAAAGTAGCTGCAAGGGGTATGATTATTACCACTTATGATATTCTCAAACAGGAAGTACAACATACAGATTTGTTTCATACCGTTACCGGCTGGCATATCGCTAAAGAAGGACAGCCTCAACCGCCTGTGAGATTGGTAAGCCGGTACGACAATGCAGAAAGAATATTATTAGAAGCAGGCTCCCCCATTTCAGGAAGAAGGTTATTAGAAACCATCAATTTCCTTACAGAAGCAGAAGTTACACCTTCTTCTTTGCCCAATATCACCAAGTCATTCATCAGCGATCCTGATGAACAATTTAAGGTACAAGACGACATCATTAAGGCTTTGGATTTACTAACCGAAGCAAAAGTGTTGTTAGATACCAACAAAACATATCGCATCACATCCGATATTGAACAACGTTTATTGGACGAAATGAACGGTTTCACCGTTCAAGGTTTCGTAAAGAAAAAGCAATTAGTTACAGCCTATAAGGGTGCAAATATCACCAGGTCTATTGCCAAAGTAACCGATAATGGTTTGCCTTTCGACTTTTACATCACCACCGACAATGACGATGAACTTACATCACCCAATCTAAAATACCTCAAGGTAAAGGTTAAGAGTGTTTACAATATATCAGATGATAGGTCAGCAGATATAGATGCTTTGAAAGTACAACACCAAAACGACAAAGATTTATTGTGGTTAGTGCCGGACAATAACCATTTCAAAGAATTGGATCGTTTAATTGACGAAGTAGAACGCATCACCTACTTAGAACAGAAATACAACAATCCCAACTCTGATGAAGGCAAAATTTTAATTTCTTTCTCCACTGCAAAAGGAGAAAAACAAAATCGCATAAAGAACTTAGTTGATGAAAGTTTAATCAACGCCACAGCAGTTTATTTATACAATACGCTGCAACTCAATAAAGACAACTGGCAGACAACACTACAAGCCCAACAAAAAAACATTATTCAAAATGTGTACAGCAAGCGTTTAGCTTCTCAGTTAGGCGATAGTGTGGCAGCAGCAGTAATCAAAGAAGCCAACAATGGTCGTTTACAGCAATACTTTACAGGTAGCGATTTTGCTTTTTTTGATGCTCAGGGCAATTTCATTGGTGAAAACTTGAAGGTGGCAGAAGAAATATTGTACAAAGTACGCAACACTTTTGTCGATGGTGCTACTTTAGAGAAAGACTTGGAGCAACCTCCAGCAGGATTTACTTTTGGTACTGTCATTTCATCAGTTGCCGCTTTAATGCGAGCAGGTAAGCTCATAGCTAAATACAACGGTGCTGAAAAATTCTCGTGGAGAGATGAAGGTGTTGCGGGAATTTTTAATGTGGCTCGTGAATTTAGAAAAGCATCTTTCAAAGCAGTATCTAAATCTCTCTCTGCATTGCAAAAACAAGAATTAGCACAATTCTTATTAGACCTTGAAGTGGAGAAATACATTGGTCGCAAAGTAGATTACAATACCAACGATTTTGAATTAGTGGCTGCTGTTCGTGATACAGCTAAACATTTTGCTGATAAAGTAACAACACTCCGAAACAGCGAAAAAGAGTTTGACAAATTATTCCCACAAGCAGACGGTAATGCCTCCTATTTAGGCGGTTTCACAGGTGCAGTAAGCGAAGCCAATTACATAGATAAAGCAGTGGAGTTCTTATCTGCTAAAGATGATTTTTTGAAAGCCCTGCAAGAAATTGAAAAGGTCGAAAAGTTTATCCGCAACAACTTATCCAAAGTTAAAGAATGGAAAATGTTTGTTACTGCGGTGCAAGATGAATTAACCAAAGCTGCCAAAAGTAACACTGCCATTCAACAACTCAAAAATGACTTTGAAAGCCATTTGAATGGTGATGTAATCAAAAACTTTGCTTCATTGCAACAGGCTGCACAAAAAACTAAAGATGAATACCATCAATTGTTCAGTGCAGCAATGAAAGATTGTGCCGCTAAATACACGGAAATTGAAACTTTGACAGGCAGTCTTATCAAAGAAATTGAAAGGCTACCACCAGGGCTTAATGACAATGCTTTAAATAAAGCATCTGCCCTTAGCCAATATGCAAAGCAAAGAACAGTAGCCACTGTATCTATTGATTTTGATGTAAAAGACAAGCAAAGCCGTTTCACGTATTCAGAAGTACTCTCTTTCATTGATTTGTATTCCAGTAAAAAAACAGAAATTGAAATACTTCGTGCAGGTTTAATAAAAGAAAAAGCTCCCGAACCTCAACCCGGAACACCACCAACACCCACAGTAAAAAAGTATGCGGTTAAAATGCCAACTACGAAAATGAAGGTAGCAGAATATAAAACTTGGTTGCAGGGCGAATTACAAAAATTGGCAAGTGCGTCTGATAATGATGAAATCGAAATAAATTAAGTTGTGATGGAGATAAAAGACTTACAATATCTTATTAATCAAGGTGAAGGGCTTCGTATCGAATTTAAGGATGCCAGAAACAGCGTGCCTTCATCTTTTTACGAAACGGTTGTGAGTTTTTCTAATACTGATGGCGGTACAATGCTTTTAGGTGTAGATGACGAAGGTAAAGTAAAAGGTATTGATGAAACTGCTGAAGTTTCGTTAACCAAAAACATCATTACGGCATTAAATTCAAGAGATTGCATTGACCCTCCTGTGTATGTGCAGCCTTTTTGCATCAATCATCCGAATGGTAAGGTTATGGTCATTCAAATACCTGCCAGCAGTCAAATACATAATCATTCCGGAATTATTTACAGTCGTGATTTTGAAAGTGATTTAGATATTACCAAAAACCAGCAAAGACTTAGCGATTTGTATCTAAGAAAACGCAACTTTTTTACAGAGTCTATTATCTATCCCCATTTAACAATGGCAGATTTGGATGATTCGCTTTTTGAAAAAGCGTTTACCCTTATTCGTAACAATAAGTCCGACCATCCCTGGCTTTTAGCCAACAAAGAACAATTACTCAGAGAAGCTACTCTTTGGAGAAAAGATTTTCAAAACGGACTAGAAGGCTTGACCTTAGCGGCTGCACTCATCTTTGGTAAAGACGAAACCATCCAAAGTTTATTGCCGGCTTATAAAGTGGAAGGAATGTTGCGTAAAGAAAACATCGACCGCTACGATGACCGAATTAATCCTCCGCTTCGCACGAATTTGATTGATACCTACCTCGATTTGAAGGCGTTTGTCAACAAACATCTTCCGGAAAAATTCTTTATGGAACGTGACCAGCGGGTGGATTTGCGTGACAAAATTTTTAGAGAAGTGGTTGGGAATGCCATCGTGCACAGAGAGTACACCAGCGCTTTATCCACAGAATTGATTATCACAGCATCTGAAGTAGTAATAACCAATCCAAACAAGCCTTACTTTCACGGTGTCATTGACCCTTTGGGCTTCAACCCTTACCCCAAAAACCCAAATATTCGTAAGTTTTTTACAGCTTTTGGGTGGACAGATGAAATAGGCTCTGGTGTGAGAAATACCAATAAATATTTGCCGCTATATGTGCCGGGTGCTCATCCACTGTTTTTAGAAAATGACACTTTCAAAACAGTCATTCCTCTTCGTTTTGTGAATTTAGGTACTTATGCCGCCTCATTCATTAATTGGTTAGAATTAGATGAAAAATTTAATGACCATTTAAAAAGTGGTTTGGCTGGCATTGAATTACCAAGTGCCTGTTTTGACTACACGTGGGAGCAGGTACTTTTGCAATTGGTACCCAGCTGGCACCAAAAAGGTACCGAGCTAAAGTCTTTAGATTGGTATGAAAATCAAGTGTTTGTAGAAAATGAAATAAAAAAGGTACCCAGCTGGCACAAAAAAGGTACCCAGCTACTTAAAAAGAAAAACTGGTATTTAATGGGTATTTTAAGTTTGTGTAGCTTACCCATAGCCCAATCTGATTTGATGGCTGCATTTGACTATAAAAATGCCAAAACATTCAGAGATAATTATCTCAAACCGTTGAGAGAATCTGGATTGATTGTTTTTACCATTCCGGAAAAACCAACCGATCCCGACAATAAGTATGTAGTTACCCAACAAGGCAAAGCTTTCTTGGGTGGACTTTTAAATAAAAAATAAATGAAACTATCCGAACACACCGAACATATCCGCCAACTCATTGACCGAGCTTTCCGTAATCGCTTGGGTAGAATAGGTATCAATGAAGGACAATTGGTTTCTCTGCCTGATGCACCTTTAGAACGCAAACGTATGGAAACCATCCGTGAAGTGTTCATTGCAGAAACAGGTACAGTAGCCGATGCCTATGAGAAATTAGTAGAAGAGCTCACCTTTACTTTATTCAACCGTTTGGCGGCGCTCAAAGTAATGGAAGCCCATACTTTGCATCCTGAAATTGTAACCCGAAGAGAAAGCCACGGTGGTCGTTCCTTTGCTCATTTGGCTTGGCTGGAGCAAAACCCACAAGCACGCAGTGAAGAAGCCGAAGGTTTATTGCCATTCTTGGAAGAACAATTGCAAAAATTAGCTTCCGATATTCCTTTGTTTAGTCCTCAGCATCCGTATCATTTGCTCCCTACTGCCATTGAACTGCTCCAAATTATCAACGCCTTCAATGCCGTAGAAGAAGACAATGATATAAAGAAAGCCTACGACCAATCACCAATCACCAACAGCCAATCACCAATTACCATTTGGAAAAGTGATGATGTATTGGGTTGGTTGTACGAAAGCTATAACAATTACAAAAAAGCAGCCCACAAAGCCAGTGGCGATAAAACAGAATACAACAAAGTAAGCATCCAAAGTCAGGTTTATACACCACGTTGGGTAGTGCAATTTTTGGTAGATAATAGTTTGGGTAAGCTCTATTTGGAAATGTATCCAGATAGTGAAATACGCAATAAGTATAAAATTGCTAATGCTTCAAGTTCGCAAACAAGAGAACGTAAGCCACTGCACGAAATACGAATGATAGACCCATCCACAGGTTCGGGCAATTATCTGTTATATGGCTTTGATATGTATTATGATTTATATATAGATCAGATTGAAAACTATGGGGCTGATTACAATGAAGCTGACATTCCAAAACTAATTATTGAGCACAACTTGCACGGTGTGGACTTAGACGACCGTGCCATACAGTTGGCTCAGTTGGGTTTATACATAAAAGCAAAACGAAAAAAACGTACTGCCAAAATAGAGCATTTTAATATCGTTAGTTCTGACTTTTTCTTGCCGGCTTATGAAGAAGTAAAACACCTTTTTGAAAATGGTGCTCCTTTGGATGAGCAGCTTGAAAAAATTGTGATTGACCTTTGGGAAGATTTACAGCAAGCCCACAAATTTGGGTCACTCATTCGTTTAGAAGAAAAGTTTAGCATCAAACTGCACGGCTTGGTAAAAGAAGAAGGCATTACCTTGTTTACCGAACAGAATTTAGTAAAGTACAAAGAGTTCCGCTCCAATTTCTTTACCAACTTACAAAATGCCGTAGCCCAAAATACTGCCAAACAGGGCCAAACATTCCTGAATACCAAAACTCAGGATGCAATAACTTTTTTGCAGCTACTTACTCAAAAATATGATGTAGCTGTGGCCAACCCTCCTTACACCGATAGTGCAGATTTTGGACCCGAGCTGAAAAGGTTTGTAGAAGCCAATTACAAGCAGCCGTTTAAGTTTAATACCAACCTATATGCTGTTTTTATTAAGCGTTGTTTTGAACTTACAACTGAAAATGGAAAGATAGCACTTATCCATCCGTTGACATTTATGTATCTTTCATCATTTGACGATACACGAAAATTCATTCTTAATAAATCTACAATTGAAATTTTTATAGAATTTGGCTTGGGTGGGGTTTTTACATCAAAGGTAGATGTCGATGTGGCAGCATTTATTTTGAGCAAAGAAATTAAAAATAATCCCTCATCGTTTTTTATGAATCTACAGGAATACAAAGGTTTAGCAATAAAAAAAGATATCTTCAACAAGGCCTATAATGATTACATTAACAATACTCCCAATAAACATAATTTTACGTTCAACCAATCTCAATTCGAAATTATTGATGGTTATCCATTTATTTATACTATAAGTTCAACATTAACTGAAAAGTTCAAAAACAAAACTATTGGCGATTTTTTGGATGTTAAAGTTGGTTTACAAACGGGCTCAAATGAGAGATTTACAAGGTATTGGTGGGAAATTGACTTCTCTAATATTTCCAAAGATTATAATTTGGATAAAAAGAAATGGGTAAATTATTCAAAAGGTGGCCCATTTTGCAAGTGGTTTGGTAATAATTGGGCTGTTGTAAATTGGGAGAACAACGGTTATGAAATTAAGAATATTGTTGATGAAAATGGAAGAAAAAAAGCTAGGCCACAAAATGAAAGATATTATTTTAAAGCGGGTATAAGCTATACTGCAAGTGGTTCTTCTGGTGTTTCTTTCAGATTGCATCCTTCAAATTCACTGTTTGATGTTGGGGGAAGTTGCATATTTACAACATCTTCATTTAACAATGTAAACTATCTAACTGCCTTTTTAAATTCTAATCTTTCATTTTTTTTAGCTCAAACATTAAATCCGACTGTAAATACTCAAGTTGGTGATTTAAAAAGAGTACCATTCATTTGCCCTAATAATAATATTGAGAGTAAAATCACAGCATTTGGTGAGTTTAACATATTAACAATACAAAAGCTTTGTTCATACAGTATAATTGAAACAAACTTTATTAAATCACCACTTATAGATTTTCAAGGAGCTTCTTTAAAAGACCGTATTTTGGGTTACCTCAATAATGTTAATTTCCTACGCACACAAGTTTTGATAAATGAAGCAATTATCAACCAATTTATTTTTGAAGTGTATGAGCTCAGCGATGCAGACCGTGAGCAGGTAGAAGCCAAAATGGGTGTTTCTATTGGTTCATTAGATGTGTTGCAAGAAGCTAAAGATTTGTTTTTAGCACAATTACAAAACCCACTAGCAGAAGTTACAGAGCATATCCAAAACTTATCGATTACAACATTTGATGAACAGCAAGTAAGAGAAATAAAAGAAGCTTTTGCTACGCTTTATCAAAGCAACAATGATTTGGAAGAGTTTTGCATCCGCCATCAGGTTAATCCTATCAACGTATGGTATTGGTTTAAAGAAGCCAACACGGTACCGGCAGCAAAAGCATCCGAAATAGCTTTAGAGTTTTTAGCAGATGCAATTCGCACCCTTTTACAACAAGATGATGATGGTATTATTCCATTGGTTGGTTTACCCGGAGAAGAAGCCCTGAGCCAACGTCTGGAGCAACATTTTTTGCAGAATGGCTTCACCCCAGCACAGTATATGCAGTTGGATAGTTTGCTCAGTCGAAATATCAATGAGTATTTGGAGCATTACTTCTTCGATGACTTGTGTAATTTGTTAAATGTTTTTAGGCATTTTCCAAAATCACCATTCATATGGCATTTAAGCAGTGGGCAGCATCAAGGCTTTGAAGCGTATATCTTAATCTATAAATGGAACAGAGATAGCCTATTTAAACTCAAATCGCAGTACATCAGCCAACGAGTACAAAATCTGGAGTACCGCCAAATACAATTGCAAGATGTAAACACAGCACAAGCCCAAACAGAGAAAGAAAAAATCCGTTTGCAACTCCACGAAATAGAAACCTTCAAAACCAAAATAGATGAACTCATTGCCGAAGGCTACGACCCCAAACTGGACGATGGTGTAGGGAAAAACATCGCCCCCCTGCAAAAGAAAGGATTGCTCAGAGCAGAAGTATTGAAATCTGCCGGCAGAAATTCACAATTAGAAAAATACTTAAATGCGGATTGGTAATGACAGATAATTGGATTATACAAGATATAGAAAAACACATTGCACACCGCAATAGAGTGGTCATAATAGACCCATCAGGAGAGTGTGCCTACTTATTGCCCTACATTGAAAAGCAGCACTACACCATACTCAAAACCGAAACTTCCAACAAAGAAGAATGGCAGCGTATAAAGGAAGAATTGATGCTACGCTATGAAGCAGAAAGTAAGCACAAAGCGGAAAAAGTAGTTTTTTATGTTACCCGCCCTAAAACAGAATTGAGTTTTTTATTTGACTATTGCTTCACCCACGGTTGTGTTGATTTATCCAATCCTGTGGAGTGGTTGCGTAAGAAGCTTTTTACCAGCACAGGGCATCAAATCACATTGGATAACCCAATGCTGCTAACGGCTGCCAAATTGGGCATAGGAAAAGATATAGCTTGGTGGAAAAAGATTTTACAAAACTTAGAAGAATTAGTTTCCATAGAAGATGAATTAATTCCTTTTTTAAGCACGCCCGAAAGTTTTTTCAAAGACAAAGAGGCAGATGTTAAAAGGCTATTTGAAGAAAAATTATTTGAACTAATCGGTCAGACTTATCGCAAAGTACCAGCCAAAACATTAGCTACAGAAGTAGTAAACCATTTGTTTTCAAGTCTGCTTAATAATGCTATCACACCGGAACTTCTGAGCATCTATCACAAATGGTTAGACAGCCACACGTATTCAAAAGCACTGCAAAATTATATTGACACCTACAAAATTGATACTCAGCTCAACATTTGGAATGTTCATCCCGATCATTGCTTTGTAGCAATAGACATCAAGCAATTACAACAAATCACAGCCAACTTTAGAGATAAAGTATTCGTAAAGGAAAAACTTCAAAAGCTACATCATCGCATAAAAAGCCGTAAAGCACACGCTTTTGTTCCCCAATGGTGGGCTGATGTAATGATACTTTTTGAGTTTGCCAATAAGCCTTTGGCTCATTGCAACTCTTTAGAAAAAGTAACCACATTTTACACTACCGATTTTCATAAAGCAGATAGAGCCATACGAAACATTTATGCCTCTTTTTTACAAGACCAGGAAATTGTAAGACCCCTGCAAGAGCATTACGAAAGCTTGAACCACGAACTATTGCAGCATTGGTTTGATTACAGCAGTCAGTACCAGCCAAATCAACAAGGCTTTTTACCGCAATTGATTACACAATCTAAGCCGGGTACAGCTATCATTGTAGGCGATGGTGTTCGTTATGAAATAGCTGCTTTCATTGCTTCGCAATTACAGCAGAAATGCAAGGTTAGTTTAGACATAATGCTTGCTGATATGCCATCAGAAACAGAGCATAATATGAGTGCTTTATATGTTGGCAATAACGAAGTACTTCCGGTTCACAAAGACAGAGAAAAAAAGCTGTCAGAGAGTACAGGCAAGGAAATCACTTATATGAATTTAGAAGCCTTGCATTATGGCATCAAAGCAGACTACCTTTTGCTCACTTACAAGGACATTGATAGTGCAGGCGAAAAATTGCAAATGGGTGCTATCAAGTTGTTCAATGAATTTGAAAATGTATTAGCGGAGAAAATAGAGTTGTTACTCAAAATGGGCTACCATCAGGTTCATTTAGTTACAGACCACGGTTTTGTGTTGACAGGCTTATTGGATGAAGCAGATAAAATAGACCCGATAGTGACAGGCAAAAAAGATGTGAGTGAAAGATTCATACGCACCACCGAGAAACAGTCTGGTACAGATTGGATTTCGTTTGAAAAAACCTATGGTGAGTTTAAATATGTATATGCTGCCAAAAGTCATAGACCATTCAAATCTAAAGGCGTTTATGGATTCTCTCACGGTGGTTTCACACCGCAAGAAATCATCATTCCCAACTTTGTTTTCAGTAAAGATGCTCCAACCACAAAAGGTTTAGAAGTAAATATTACCAACAAAAAAGAACTAAGCGAAGTAACAGGTGAATTGTTCGGATTAAAAATTCAAGCCACTGCTAAAGCAGATGACTTGTTTTCTGCAAGCAGAAAAATACAAGTGCTGTTATATGCCAACAACATTACATACAGCAGCAGCAATATCATCACTATTGAACCGGGTGCAACACAGTCATTCGATTTTTCATTCGGTGGACATAATGAAATAATTGCAGTAGTGGTGGATGCCACGAGCCAGGAACAAATAGATTCCGTCAAAATTAAAAAATCAAACGCCAGAGATTTAGGCGGCCTCATTTAAAAAATGAACTATGATAATATTAGACGACTTAGATAAAAAAGCATTAGACCACTTTAGAGGCTTTGTAGTAAAAAAAGACCTTGTAGGTATCATCAAAGGTGGTGCAAATGTGCCTGCTTTTGTATTGGAGTATTTATTAGCCAATACGTGCAGCACCGAAGATGAAGAAAAACTAAAAGAAGGAATGGAGAATGTGAAAACTATTCTTCGCAACCACTACATCAATCCTGAAGAAAGCACTTTGATACAGTCAAAGCTCAGAGAAAAAGGTCGTTACAAAATCATTGATAAGATTTCAGTGGAATTAGACCCGCAACGAGATCGTTATTGGGCGAATATTAGCAACAGCAATATCAAAAAGGCGACCATAAGCGATGATTTGGTAAAAAGCCACGAGAAATTGCTTTTGGGCGGTATTTGGGCGATTATAGAAATGGAGTACGATCCAATGATTACAGTTGGAAATACGGTGTACCCTTTCTTGGTTAGAGACATCAAGCCAATACAGCTATCTACATTTGACAATACCAAAATATCAGAGAAACGAAAGGAGTTTACCAAAGACGAATGGAAAAAGTTATTGCTCAGAAGTGCCGGCTATGAACCTTACAGCGAAGGTTTGGATGATAGAAAACTGAACCTGTTAATGTGCCGTTTAATTCCTTTGGTAGAATCCAACTTCAATATGGTGGAGTTAGGTCCTCGTTCATCAGGTAAATCATACATCTACAAAGAAATAACCCCTTATGCCATACTCATTTCAGGCGGTCAGGGTTCAGTAGCTCAATTATTCGTAAACAACACCACAGGCAGAGTGGGGGCAGTAGGGTTATGGGATGCCATTTGTTTTGATGAAAGTACAGACAAATTATTCAAAGACCGTGATGCCATTCCATTGATGAAAGACTATATGGAATCAGGGTCATTCTCCAGAGCCAAAGGTGGGGAAATATCAGGTTCAGCATCTGTCATTCTTAATGGCAACATCAACCAGCCGGTAGAAACCGTATTGCAGACTTCACATTTGTTCAGTCCGCTTTCAGATGAAGTCAATCACGATACAGCATTTTTAGACCGTATCAATTTGTTTTTACCCGGTTGGGAAATCACAAAATTCAGTCCTTCAAATTTCACGAAGCATTTCGGTTTCAGTACCGATTTCTTTTCAGAAATCTTAAAGTCGCAAAGGAAAACAACTTTCTATGATGCACTCGATAAGTATTTCACTTTGGGTTCTCACTTAAAGCAAAGAGATTCAAAATCAGTAAGACGAATTGTTTCAGGCTTCATTAAATTACTCCACCCTGATGGCGAATACACCAAAGAAGATATTAGAGAATATTTGGTGATAGCAATGGAAATGAGAAGAAGGGTAAAAGAACAGTTGAAGCGTATTGGTGGTATGGAATTTTGGGACACCAATTTCTCATACATTGATAAAGAAACACAGGAAGAAATCTTTGTAGGTCTGCAAGAAGAAAAAGGCTCATCACTCATCGAATCCAATCCATTATCACCTGGTGTTTGTTACACAGCCACAAGTGATGGTGATACCAATGCTTTGGTAAAAATCGAAGTTGTCGCATTAAAAGGTTCAGGCAAAATGAATGTAACAGGCACGAGCAGTCAAGAAGTAAAAGAAAATATCAAGAACACCTATAACTACCTCAGAGCAAACGAGAGAAGCATCCTCAACGAGCAACACTCCCTATCAGGTTACGACATCAATATTCAAATCAGCAACCTTATGGGTGCTTATGTAAGCGGTGGTATAGGCAGTGCAGTTTACATAGCAATCATTTCAGCCATTTACAAAAAGAACTTAAAGCCCGGTCTTGCAGTGTTGGGTAATATCTCCATTGGTGGTGCGGTAGAAAGAGCAATGAATTTCGCAGACAAAGTAACCTTGCTTTCAGAAAACGGAGCTAAAACAGTTTTAGTGCCAATGGAAAACTTATCAGAAATCAGCACTCTGCCAACCTCAATACTTGGCAAAACAGATGTGCCATTCTATGGCAATAGCCAGATGTTGTTGCAGAAAGCGGTTTTGGGGGAGTAAATCGATGCTTTTACGTTTTTTTACTTTATCTTTCTTAAATGTGTTTCAGTTTACTTTTTAAAGCATTCTGTATCTTTGTAATATGAAAAGCGATGGTAACATAGAATTTATTGTTCGTGGTTCGCTTGGTGATAGTGAAATATCTCCAAGCAACATATCGCTTTCTATGCTTTCAAACTTTTCAAAAGATATTTCTGATTTATTAAACTCAATTCAGGAATTAAAAAAAGAAGATATTGTAATATCTGTTGTAGAAGGATCTTTTAAAATAAAAGCATTTATTGCTTTAGCAGCACTTAATATTGTAAAGGCAGACATTGAAACACTCTCTTCTTCTGCTGATTTTTCATCAATTAATGAGAAAAGGAGCAAAATATTTGAAGATTGGTATAGGAAAACAAAAGTTCAAAATGGTTTAGAATTTGAAATACTTCCTGAAAACCACACTGGTATTAAAATTAACTCAGAAAGTGTTTTTAAGCGTACAGAGATTGATATTTGGATTGAAGGCGAACATTATCTCTATGGTATCATAACTGATATGGGTGGGTCCCAAAAACCTAACATACATTTCACTTCAGATTCTAACCAAAGTTATTTGATTGACTGCACAAAAGATGACATTCTCAATGAAAAGGAAAATAGAGTTTATCACCCAGCAGCAATTAGAGTTTTAGCAAAACAAAACCTAATCACTGGCGAAATAAAAGAACCAAAATTCGCCTCATTTATTGAATATAACCCTGTATTTGACGAAAACATTCTTCTAAAAACAATTGAAAAGGGGAGAAATGCCTGGTCAGACGTTCCTGACCACGTTGAGTGGGTTCGTAATTTACGTTTAGAAGATGAATAAATCAGTTTTATTAGATACATCATTTGTTATTAGCCTTGTTGATGATTCCAGAGTAAATCATCAAAAGGCTGTTCAGTTTTATAAATATTTTATTGAAAATAAAATAGCAATGATTCTGTCTTCCATTGTGACAAGTGAATTTTGTACAAAACAAGATATAGCGGATTTGCCTTTAAATAATTTTAAGCCCTTGCCTTTTAATATTCCTGATAGTTACCACATATCCTCTTTATTTGATGATATTTATAAAAATAGAGACAGGCAAAATATGCGTTTAAACCTTATATGTTAGTGGCTGGTGTTCTTCGGTCTTATCGGTATCCAAATTTCTTCTTCTGATGTCGGGTCGTTGTTTTTGTATTTGTCGCCCAAAACTTCAAAATGCGGTCTGTTGTCTAAAAGGTAGTCTGAACTTGGTAACCAAGTTCCCAAAATGTATTGAAAAATTGAATTGTCTGTGCTTAAACCTTTATAGTTAAAAACCGCATAAAGTCCGCTTGGCAAAACAAAAGTTTCCATTTCGTTTGGCACGTTGCCAAAGTCTGCAACTTCAACTGTCGCCCACCTTTCAAATTCATTTGTCGGTTTGAAGTCCACAAAATGTGTTGGTTTGTAAACAACCATTGAAATTAAATCACTCGTCAAATTGTTTGTGATTTCTTTTCGTCTGGGTGTAAAACTTCGCCATAATTCGCCAATTTTGTAATTCGCAAAACTCATTGTTAGTCGCTTTCCGACTAATTTCTTTTCGTTTAATGTTTCAATTCTTGGTGTCATTTTTCTAAGTCAATATCGTATTTGTCTAAAAGTCCTGAAACGCCCAAAATAGAAAATTTTGCTTTCTTAATTCGGTTAATTTCTGGGTCAATGGAATAATTGTAAGAAGTCCGAAAGTCGGCTTTTTCAAGTGTCGTATGGTCAAAAACGGCTTGTGTCAAATTGCAGTTGTCAAACACGGAACTTGTCAAGTCAGCTTCTGCAAAGTCGGTTTCTTGTAACTGCGAATTTTTGAAAACTGTCTTTTTGATTTTTGTCTTGTAAAACGAAGAATGGTTGAGTTGGCAACCGTCAAACGAAAAAGAAAGTCCAAACTCGTTGCAAGTGTCAAAGCGAAGCCCTAACATTTTGCAGTCTTTGAATTTTACGTCCCGAAAAGCCGTTTTGTTCAGTTTTGCTAAACTCAAATTGCAGCCGTTAAATATGCAGTCTGTGAACTTAAATTCAGAAAGGTCGCTGTCCACAAAGTTGCAACTGTTGAAAATGCAGTTTTCGTATTCGCCCTTTGTCAGCGTATCGTTTCGGTCAAAAGTTTTGTCTTGTATGTATGTTTCTGTCATTTGGAACGGTGTCTTGTTACACTTGCCACTAACGGTTTGCGGCTTGGCGTAGTGGCGGATTTTTAGCACAAATNTATATCTTTGTCAAGTACACTGTACATAAGGGTTGATTTTGAAATAATTATGTTTTGCAACACAAATTTCGTCAACCCTTTTTTATTTAACAAATAAGTTTAAACCACTTCAATATCAGACATTTTATATGCAATAAAAAAAACGGAAACATCAGCTTCCGTTTTTTTTGTAGCGAAGACGGGAGTTGAACCCGTGACCTCAGGGTTATGAATCCTGCGCTCTAACCGACTGAGCTACCTCGCCATTTATATCGGTTTATGTATTTGCTAATGCGGGTGCAAATATAGAATTAAATTTATTGCTTCCAAAGATATTTTTTCAAAAAAATTATTTTGATTTTCGTTTTTTTATAAGTACAAATTATTATATATTTCACAAAAATTTTACACCAATGAACGAAAAGATAAAATACGAACTTGAGTTTCCCATAACTTCCTCGCCGCAACTGTTGTATCAATATATATCTACTCCTTCAGGCCTTTCGGAGTGGTTTGCTGATAATGTTAATTCACGGGGTGAGTATTTTACCTTTATCTGGGATGATTCCGAAGAAAAAGCCAGGATATCATCAAAAAAATCGGGGGAAAAAGTAAAGTTCCGCTGGGTTGATGAGAATAATAATGACAGTGATTATTACTTTGAGCTAAGCATACTGGTAGATGAGATAACTAAAGATGTTTCACTTATGGTTGTTGATTTTGCCGATGAAGACAGCGTACAGGAATCAAAGCTGCTTTGGGAAAACCAGGTTGCCGACCTTAAACACGTGCTAGGTTCGGTTTAAACTGTTTTAAACGTATATTTGCCCTGAATTTTCAGGGTTTTTTTATGATTAATTATAATGGCTCACTAGTGGCCGATTCTCAGGTTTCACTGCATACAAACCGAGGTTTCCTTTATGGCGACAGCCTTTTTGAAACCTTGAGGGTACTCGATGGGCGGGTATTGTTCCTGGAAGACCATTACTTCAGGCTTATGGCTTCCATGCGGATATTGCGTATGGAGATCCCTATGTCCTTTACTATGGAATATATGGAACAACAGACAGCCATGCTGGTACAGGCACTACCCGATGCGCCTGCTTTCAGGGCACGCATTTCCGTGTTCCGGAATCCCGGAGGCTATTACCTGCCGGAAGATAACCACACCCGTTTTATGATAACGGCAGAGCCACTTCAGGAGCCGCTATACAGCATTAAGTACAGCCCTTATGAAGTAGAGCTTTTTCGCGATTATTACCTGCCTAAACAGCTACTTTCAACTTTGAAAAGCACAAATAGGAATGTGCAGATTACCGGCAGTATCTTTGCCCACGAAAATGGATATGACAACTGCCTGCTGCTTAACGATGATAAAAATGTAGCTGAGGCGTTGCAGGGCAATTTATTTATGCTTACAGGAAACCATTTGGTAACACCGCCCATTACTGACGGCTGCCTCAACGGCATAATGCGGAAACAGGTTATACAAATAGCAAAAAAATTTGATGGCATTCATTTTGAAGAAAAGTCAATATCGCCATTCGATCTGCAGAAAGCAGATGAATTATTTATAACAAATGTTATTAAAGGCATCCAGCCTGTTACGCGCTATCGAAAGAAAGAGTATGCCATAAACCTTGCTGACGCATTTGTACAGAGGCTCAATGCCCGTATAAGGCTGGGTTAATTAAATGCAGGATTTTCGGGTGCGTTTGACCATATAAGGTATTCTCCGCCGAGTTCCATAATTTTTTCTTTCCAAAAGGAAGTGCTCGATTTACCTATTATTTTATTGTGGTAGCTATTTTCCGAAACTATCCAGGTATTATCCTCAAGCTCTTCTTCAAGCTGATTCGCACTCCATCCGCTGTAGCCTAAGAAGAAACGGATATTGTTCTTTTTTACGACACCCTGGTTGATAAGTTCTTTAGTAGATTCAAAATCACCGCCCCAGTAAATCCCGTTTGATATTTCGATGCTTTCGGGAATTAGGTCGGGAACATTATGTATAAAATACAGGTTATCCTGTTCTACGGGCCCGCCATTGTAAATTTTGAAATTGCCTTTTATTTCAGGTATCAGGTCGTGGATGGTATATGCCAAAGGTTTGTTCAGGATAAAACCAACAGATCCTTCTTCCGTATGATCAGCTAATAAAACTACTGACCTGTTGAACGAAAGATCCCCAATGGTAGAAGGTTCTGCTATTAGCAGGTGTCCTTTTTTTGGTTTTAGTGAAATCATTTTCGTGCAATTTGAAATAAATTTAACCAAAAAAAATTATTCCAAAAAAAAATTTGCAAATAATTTAAAAAAAGCCTCCGCTGAGGGAGGCTTTACTTTTTGTCAGGGTAACTAATTATTTTGCATTTACAGAATTGTCAAGTTCAGCTCCCGGCTTGAATTTTACAACATTTTTAGCAGCAATGCTGATAGATTTCCCTGTTTGTGGGTTTCTTCCTTCTCTTGCTGACCTGCTTGAAACTGACCAAGAACCAAAACCTACAAGAGAAACCCTTTTGCCCTGGTTGAGTGAGTTGCCTACATTGCTGATGAAAGATTCTAAAGCTTTCTTTGCTGCACCTTTAGATATACCTGCATCGGCAGCCATCGCATCGATTAATTCTGATTTGTTCATAATAACTGTTATTAATTGTTTGGTTAAATAATTGTTTTTAAATCCTGTCTTACAAATTTAATAGGAAAAAAAAAGTACGCAAGTATTTACAGCGCGTTTAGGCTGATTTGTTAATAACTTTGCTTTAAATGTTAATAATAGGCATTATTTTACAGCGGATTTCCGCAGCAGTCAGTATTTACGGGGGATTAATAAGCTTTTGCCCCGGAAGAGAACTGCATGCCGTTGAGCAATTCTGCTGTTGCCATCTTTTTCTTTCCCGGCAGTTGTAGTTCTTTAATATGCAGGAAGCCATCAGTAACCGCAATGGCTATTTCTTTTTTTGAAACAACTACAGTGCCGGTTTTAATTGAATGTGTGGCCATTTCAAAAGCAGCGGCATAAATTTTAACATTCCATTCCTGCCCATTATCATTTATAAAGCACCATGCGGCAGGATATGGGCTGAGCCCCCTGATGAGGTTATAGATGTCCTGCCCAGGCAATTGCCAGTTTATACGGCAGTTGTCCCTGTCCAGTTTATATGCTGTTTTGCTATTTTCCCCCTGAGGCTGCATTATAGTTTCAGCCTTGCCGGTTTCGATTAGTTTCACGGTTTTTATGACAGCGTCCTGCCCCAGTACCATAAGGCGGCCATGAAGTTCCCCGGCGGTTTCATCCGGACCAATTTGGAGCTCCTGTTTTAGTATTATTGCTCCTGTGTCTATTTTTTCATCTATAAAAAACGTAGTAACACCTGTTTTTTTCTCACCATTAATTATAGCCCAGTTTATAGGAGCGGCGCCACGGTATTCAGGCAAAAGTGATGCGTGCAGGTTGAAGGTGCCAAATTCCGGCATTTTCCATACTGCTTCAGGGAGCATCCTGAACGCTACTACTACCTGCAGGTTGGCATTGAGGCTTTTCAGGGCTTCAAGAAACCGGGGGTCTTTAAGGTTAGTGGGCTGTAAAATTGTAAGCCCCTTTTCCCGGGCATACTCTTTTACTGCCGAAAATTTAATCTTTTGTCCCCTGCCTGCCGGTTTATCGGGCGCTGTTATTACGCCTGCAATAGTGTAATTATGCTGGTATAGCGTATCAAGAATCCCAACAGCAAACTCGGGTGTGCCCATGAATACAATCCTGAGGTTGTTCATCATACAACTGTATATTTATTATTAGTAGTGTTTTTTATCTTGTTATTATCAAGCAGTAGCCGTATGGCCTGTATGGCCTGCTCCGGCGTAAGCCCCAGCTGTTCTTCAATCTGGCGGCTGTCAAGCGGCATTGCTTTTAGCAGTTGCAATACGTATGAGGTTATTTCTGCAATATCGGTATCCTTTCTGCTTTTTTCCACGCATACTGAGCATATATCACAATCGGCAGTAACATTTTCATCAAAATACTCCAGCAAGATCCTGCTCCTGCATCTTTGTGTATTAGTCACATATTGCAGAACAGCATCAAACTGCAGCGCCTTATTGTTATTTTGCTGCTCAAGGAACTTCGCTATGCGGTTTATGGTCAGTTCGTCCTCACGTACTTCATTAAACGTAAGAGAGCTATCGTTTCCTGAGGCGCTATAGGTAATAATCTCCCTCTTTTGAAGCCTGGCCAGGAGCTGCATTACCTGCTGCACGTCTGTTTTAGCCTTTGCAGCAATACCGGCAACATTTATTGCTGTCTCGAGGTCAAAAACGCCGGGATAGCTGCGCAACAGTACCTGCAGCATTCCCTCATCAGCCGGATTAAGGCTCATATAGCGTATTACTTCCCTGCCCGGCACTACAAACTTTACAGAAACTTTTTCAGTAAACTCATTAGAAAGGCTTATAATACCCTGCCTGTCAAGGAACTGGAGTGCAGCATAGGCTTTTGCTGGCGGCAGCTTATAACGTGTACAAAAATGGTTAAAGCTAAAGGGAAAGCTTTCATTAATCCCTTCACCGTAGGGGATTTGGAGGTAACTGTTCAGCCTGCTATATACTTCTTTTAAAAAATGCCTGTCCGGCAAAACTTCAAGATACTGGCTACGTGCTGTTGCCATGTCATTCCCCGCGAGCAACAACAAGGCGAAGGCTTTGTTGCCGTCCCTACCGGCACGGCCGGCTTCCTGATAATAACTTTCAAGATTTTCAGGAAGTTGTATATGTATTACCATCCTTACATTAGGCTTATCTATACCCATGCCAAAAGCGTTGGTAGCCACCATAACCTGCTCTTTTTCCTCTAACCACAGCCGCATGTTGGTTTCTTTCTCACGGGTAGTGAGGCCACCGTGATAATAAGTAGCTCTAAAACCCAGAGACTGAAGCTGGCGTGCTGTTTCATGGCAGGCCCTCCGGTTGCGTACATATATTATAGCGGGTTCCCTGTACTTATCCAGCACCTGCTTCATCCGGTACAGCTTATCTTCGGCCCTGACTACAAAATAGGCTAGGTTTTCCCTGTAAAAAGATTTTTTAAATACTATTGGTTCATTAAGGCTTAAATGTGTTATAACATCCTGTTGTACCCTTGCAGTTGCTGATGCAGTAAGCGCCATGAAAGGCACATCTGGCAAATGTGCTTTAAGGTCAGCTATTTTGAGGTATGCCGGCCTGAAATCATGCCCCCACTGCGATACGCAATGTGCCTCATCAACAGCAACAAGGCTTACCGGCAATTCTTTAATACGTTCAACTACCCAGTCTGACTGTAGCCTTTCAGGTGACAGGTACAGAAATTTATAATTGCCAAACTTGCAGTTATCCAGCAGTGTGCTTACTTCATCGGTTTTTATGCCGCCTGTCAGGGCTATTGCTTTTATACCTTTTTTCTGCAGGTTTTGCACCTGGTCTTTCATCAGCGCAACCAGTGGGGATATGACGAGGCAAATACCTTTTGTCAACATTGCCGGTACCTGGAAGCAGACTGATTTGCCTCCGCCCGTTGGCATGAGTACAAAAGTATCTTTACCCTCCAGTACGGCTTGTATAATTTGTTCCTGTGGCTGGCGGAAAGATGTGAACGACCAGTATTTCTTTAAAATATCAAGCGGCTGGTCCATTGTGTTCATAACAAATGCCCTAAGATAAAAATAATTCTGTTATCAGGAGTGTCTTTGGGCACTTCAATAAGGTCATAGCCATAGCTCCGGTACGTTTCGGTGAGGTGGGCGGCAATCAGTTTTGCCTGTTCATAATTTTCATAACGTGCCTCATCGGCAGTATAGATTTCTTCCCAGGGAGGGAGGAAGAAAATCTTAGAATATTTATATTCCCGACAGGCTTGGTCAAAAAAAACGGGATAAGAGTCGCCTATATAGTGCATGTAGGCAAGTACATCGGGTATTCCCCTGTCAATGAAAACAATTCTGCTGTCTTCGGCCAGTGCGCTGTGGTATTGCTTTTTACGGCCTTCGAGGAGTAATTCGCTGAAAAGCAGCGGTTTTTCCAGGAACAGCTGCTCAATACCCTGTTTACGGGCCTCAAGGGTAACTTCCCGTGATATTTCAGGGTAACATGTGTAACCCCTTGCGGTTAACCCTTCAATTATGGTAGTTTTGCCCGAACCGGGGCCACCTATAATAACTACTAATTCTTTGCCCACAGCTTTATAATGAAGCGGCAAATTTACTCAAACAATCCAGATTATGAAAAGTATTTTGCTGATGCAGCCCGGTTAAACTAAAAAAATGAAGTGGTTTAAACTTATTTGTTAAATAAAAAAGGGTTGAC
>NZ_NOXV01000287.1 GCF_002251835.1 Flavobacterium cyanobacteriorum | reverse complement strand
AATGTAAAAATATTTTGTTCTTGTTGTTTTAAGGTAAACATTTTCAACTTTTCTTAATTTTATTTGCCCCGAGAACATTATATGAAATGTAATTTGATTAAGGTCTAATAAATATTGTGAGGCTGTATGTACTTCTGTCATCAGTTGAATGTTGTTCATTCTCCCTGTAAATGTACCCTCATCTTTATTGTATCTTAATATTTCAATATAACTCTCCTTAGATTTTTCTTTAGAACCAATATAGATGTTGTTTTCGTTTGAATAGAAACTTATAAGGGTAGTACTATCTTTTGATGTTGCGGTTCCATTGACAATTACTGTTTTTAAATTATTAAGAATGTTTCGCTCCAATGCGTATTTTTCTAAACCTTCTCTGTTTTCATTAAAGAAAATCAAAACGGGCAGTTGGTTAATGTCGCTGACATTGCCTTCGGGCATTGAGATTTTTGAATAAATCGCTTCCTCTATAATATTAGTTTGTTCCTTACTAAAAGTAATTTCAAAATCACAATCTAATAATATAAAATCAGGGATTGGGTGTTGTTTTTTGAGTTCGTCTGCTTTTGTCCAAGCATCATTAAGTTTGAGTGAACCCCATATAGTTAAAGTTGTACCAATGAGAATTATAATTATCCAAAGTGCAATCATTTTATTGTTTTTTAGGTTTGTCATTGTAAGGCTATTTATCACAAATATAGCCAAATAAAAATCCCAACCATATTAAAGATTGGGATTAAAGTAGTGCCTTTAGGCTTACACCTAATTCAGCTATGTCTGTAAGTTAGGTGTAATCTAAAATTTCAGTTCTATTTCTTTCTTGGGTTGAAATTCAATCCCTGGATTATCTTTTTATCAAAATCGGATAATTCTCTGTTTTGGTGCTTATAATCCATTATCTTTTCAAAGGTGGCACACTTTGTTGCTGTTCCTTTTATAGGCAGTGTAATAGCTTCTAATGCACTTAAATCAGTTTTTAGGTATTCTTGCGCTTCTGCTACAGAATAATATGTTTGTCCGTCAAAATCTACTTTTGTTATGTCTTTAAATTCTTCTTCTTTAATCCTCGGCATTTTTTATCAGGTCTTTATATTTTAGTCTTACATCAGAGTTTAAAATTAGTAAATTAAACCTTTCGTGCGTGGTTAATTTTCTTGTGTTATAGTGCATAGTCATAAAGTCTAAATATTTGTTTAGGTGCTTCCTGCTTACAAAGTGGTGGATGCCGTCAATATTTCTTTTTAGCAAACTCCAAAATCCTTCTATTGTATTAGTGTGGAAAATTCCATTTACATACTGGTCTTTGTTGTGATACACTATCTCATGCCCTGCAAAGTTTTTATCTATATCCTTATATGCCCCAAAGCCGTCAGTTACTACTACAGCCGTTTCTTTAATTTCTTTGAATAATACAGGCTTTATTGTTTTACCATAGGCTTTGTCCAATACTATACCTTTTACTTTACCGCCTCGCTCCAAAATACCCAGTATAGGTGTTTTATGATTTGCCCCTGTTTGCATACCATTGGCGTGTAACAACTTTCTTTTTGACAGGGATTTATTTTTATTGTCGCCCCCTATGTAAACTTCATCTACTTCCACAATATTATCAAATGGTTCCGTGTCTTTTCCAAAACAATTCCTGATGCGTTGTAGCATAAAGTAAGCTGACTTTTGTGTAATATTCAAATCCCTGCTTAATTGCAAACTACTCATACCCTTTTTGTGGGAGGTGCACAGCCAAATAGCTATGAACCAGAGTTTTAAAGGTACTTTTGTGTTATCAAATATTGTTTGGGTGCGAACGTTAAAATATTTGCCCGTGTTTTTACACTTGTACTTATTCCCTTTACATTCATAGACCTTTGATGTTGGGTCGAAAGGACTTATAATCTTATTCCCCCAGCGTGCTTCTTCAAGATAATCTATACAAGACTGCTCGTCAGGAAAAGTATTCATAATGTCTAAAATCGAAGTAAAATGCCTATTAAACATGATGCGGAAATTTTTCATAAAGATATACTATTTTACCCAATAAAAAAATAATTGGTGTAAAAATCGTCTAACTTTTTATCCGCTTACAGCTAAGGTAAGGCAGGTATTTTCAGCATCCAAAATTATCAATGTTCGTATAATTCTAAAAATTGATTAGGTCTTTTATTGGAATATTCAAAGCCCTCGAAATTTTTAGTAATGTCCTTATAGTTGTATTGATTTCAGCCCTTTCAATTCTTCCAATTTGGGATTTAGGAATATTACAATCGTTAGCCAAATCTTCTTGAGAAAGTTTATTTTTCTCTCTTTCTTCTTTAATTCTTCTACCTAATTGAGCTAAATATTTTTCCTCTGAAATATCCATATTTCAAAGGTCATTACAAATACTTTTTACATTGGACGCATATATGAGTTCGTTTTATTTATATTTGAACAAATTTTAAATCAAATATTTATGAAAAATCTTTTATTCATTTTTACTTTTTTATTGATGAGTTGTTCAGGTAGTGATGATAATAGTTCTACCAACAACGGCAATCAGAATTTTTTTAATCCTCCGTCTTGGATACAGGGCAGGTGGATGGGTTTTGCAGATGGAATTAATACAGGAATGGGTTTTAAATTTACATCTGATAATTGGTGTGTTATTACTGGTAATTCAACTTATTGTTGGAAAGAAGTAATGGAGGCACCGGGTCAAACCGCAACTGCCACCGAACAAGTATCAGACACGGATTATATTGTAACTATTACGACAAGTAATACAACCAATGTTTATCACTTCAGGAAAGTTTCTACTACTCAAATTCAAATCTTACAAGCATCAGGACTTAACCCAACATATACTAAAGTTAATTAATATGAAAAATAGAATTTTAGGCTATATTCTTATTAGCCCTGCATTATTGAGTATTGCATTACTTTTTTTAAATTTAATTTCAGAAGATTTAGATTTAACGACTAATTTAGGTGCCAATTGGATTGGAGGGGCTTATTATTCAGGTGATAGTGGCGCAGGTTTTACATCTTCTCTTCCTTTATATTTTGGGCTTATGGCTATTGCAGGAGCTATATTAATAAAAGGCGATAAAACAGAACATTAAATCAACCATACTACGACATTAGAACAAGCAATTGAAAGAAAAAAGAAATTGGGTACTTATATCACATCTGATAAAGATATAAGATACAAACTAATTGTATTGCCACTCAATGAACTTGACAGAAGTGCCTATCTCCAATGGTGCAAAGTTAATATGGTTTATACTGAAAGAAGCCTTTTAGAAGCTGAAAAACCTTTTGCAAGAGATGGTCAATATGATGTTTTTGGTATTGAGTTTAATGATAAGGTTGTAATCGACATCATTCTTCCTCGAGAGTCAAATTCATAAAATCTTGGTTATTAATACATACCATTACATCTATTTTACCATCATCTGTATAATTTGTAATCATTAATTTAGAATTTGTTTTTTCATTGAAACTATCTATTAGTTCTTGAATACTCTGTTTTAAAATTTCTGCTTTCTTACTTAGCAAATACTTTTGTTCGTTATAATGAAGTTGTGATTTCATGATTAAAATGCCCGCATCACAGCGGGCTTTATTTTTTGTTATACATTTGCATCATGCTCATTGTTTGTGGAGCATTGGTTAATGTCTCCTGTCAGAATTATATTATTTTGTCAGGGGACTTTTTATTACATTTACCTTATTTCATTCCTTTAAACTATGTCTAAATATATTCACGGAATTTACGCCTTAATATTTATAGGTTTAATTAGTACTGTTGTTATTTGCTTTCACAATAATGATGTATTAGAAGCTCGTATCAATACATTAGTTAAGTACGCTGATGCTGATAAACTAAATTCAGATAAATCATTTAAAGAAGATTATTATATACAGCAACAAGAAAAAGATACAACATTAATTCTTTGGCTTGTTCCAATAATCTTTACTTCTTTGGGAATCTTTTCCTTTATCACTTTTGAACAGCGACTTAGAAAGTTGGAAGAAGATGAACGCACTAAGCACGAAAAGCATATAGAGAATTATACCGGTCTTCATAAAAGTATTTTAGATTTAAAGTCAGAATATTGTTTTGAGAATGCGTGGGTTAATTTTAGTAAATCAACGGATATGTTTTATAATAACAATCTTGATTGGTATGTACATTTTACAATAACAGGTTGTAAATATTTATCTGATTACATTGTAAGGCAGTATGAGGTTGAAAACTTAAAAGGCTCTAAACGAGCCAAAGAAATTATATTCGAGAGGCTTACAGAAGTTATTAGCAGAATTTCTGAATTTAACGAAGTAAAAGATGTTGAACCTATTGTTACTGCACAATATATAAAAGAGATAAGGGATATGGGTGAAACAGATATAAATAAGTGTTTATCTAAAATAGATGCCAAACTAATTAAGAAAGATTAACTAACCCCCAGTGTAAAATTGTATATAGTTACCCTCTTGAGAGGGGTTAGGGGTGTGTTTTTCATATTCAGTTATATATTGTTCAATAGCCCTAATAACATTTTCTATATCTTTCAAAACCTGAGAATCTGAGAATCGCAATACAGTAATTCCAAAGTCATTCATCCTGACTTCCTTAACTACATCCTTATTGTAAACTTCCAAAAATTCATGAGAATACCCATCAACCTCAATACCCAGCATGAGTTCATAGCAGAAAAAATCAAGAATGTAGTTATCAAGAGGTTTTTGCCTGTGAAAATCATAACCATACATTTGCTTCCTCTTGAGCTTTTGCCAAAGCATAACCTCAGCCTTAGTGCTATTATTTCGCAACTGTCGTGCTAAATCTTTTAGGTTTGGGTTGTATGGAATGATCTTTCGTTTCATGAGATAAATATAATGATTTTAGCATTATATCATTAACACACCCCTAACCCCTCTCAAGAGGGGAACGCCCTGCCGCTGGCTTACCCATTGTTGAATAGTTTTGTAAAAAAAGCAGTAACAATAATTGCTCATGGTATGTAATGATAACACACCCCTAACCCCTCTCAAGAGGGGAACAAGCTACAATCCTGCTGAAGTATTATAATATTGAACATATATAACAATTCCCTTCCCAATCCCTTAACAAAAAATTCCTTCAAAACCCGTATCTTTGCCTACTTAATTTTTGCCATGATAAAGACTGATTTTTCTGCACTCGAACCCAAGAAAAACATACTCATAAAAGGTGCGCAGCTGCACAACCTCAAAAACATAGATGTAGCCATACCCCGCAATAAGCTGGTGGTGGTTACGGGCCTTTCGGGCTCGGGTAAGTCGAGCCTGGCGTTTGATACCCTGTATGCCGAAGGCCAGCGCCGCTATGTGGAAAGCCTGTCGAGCTACGCCCGCCAGTTCCTGGGCCGCCTTGATAAGCCCAAGGTAGAATACATAAAAGGGATTGCGCCTGCCATTGCTATTGAGCAAAAGGTTAACACTACCAACGCCCGCAGTACTGTAGGCACCAGCACCGAAATTTACGACTACATGAAGCTGCTGTTCGCGCGTGTGGGCCGCACCTACTCGCCTGTATCCGGCCGTGAGGTAAAAAAGGATACGGTGACGGATGTAGTGAACGAGGTTAAGAAAATGGAGCCGGAAAGCCGCTGGCTGCTCCTTTCTCCCATACATACGGAAAAAGGCCGAACGCTGGAAGAAAAGCTGGGCGTGCTGCTGCAACAGGGTTTTGCACGTATACTGGCTGATAATGAAACGCTGCGCCTTGACGATCTTGCCGGTGCGGATTTAACCAATAAAGAAGTGCTGCTGATAGTTGACCGTATTGTGGTAAAGGAAGAGGAAGAATTTTACAACCGCCTGGCCGATGCTGTGCAAACCGCTTTTTATGAAGGTAAAGGCGAATGCTACCTGCAGGAAGTTAGCACCGGAAACAGGCTAACCTTCAGTAATAATTTTGAGCTGGATGGGATTACTTTCGTAGAGCCGAACGTGCACCTGTTCAGCTTTAATAATCCATACGGCGCCTGCCCTTCATGTGAAGGCTATGGCAGCATTATAGGCATTGATGAGGAACTGGTGATACCAAACACAGCGCTCTCCATATACGAAAATGCGGTTTTCCCGTGGCGTGGCGAAAGTATGGGCTGGTACCGCGACCAGCTGGTAAACAACAGCCATAAATTTGATTTCCCTATACACAAGCCGTACTTCCAGCTTTCGGAAAGCGACCGTGCCCTGGTGTGGACAGGCAACAAATATTTTACAGGGCTTAACGACTTCTTTAAAGAGCTTGAAGAGAAGAATTACAAGATACAAAACCGCGTAATGCTGAGCCGTTACCGTGGCAAGACCAAATGCCCTGAGTGTAAAGGAAAGCGCCTTCGCCCGGAGACTAACTACGTTAAAGTTGCCAATCATACCATAAGCGACCTGGTGGACCTGCCGATAAAGAACCTCGCGGAGTTCTTCAGTACGTTGGAACTTAATGAATATGATTATAAAGTGGCTAAAAGGCTGCTTGTTGAAATAAACAACCGCCTGCGCTTTTTGCAGGAAGTTGGCCTTAGTTACCTTACGCTTAACCGCCGCTCCTCAACATTATCCGGTGGTGAGAGCCAGCGTATTAACCTGGCAACGTCATTAGGAAGTTCATTGGTGGGTTCGATGTATATTCTGGATGAGCCGAGTATAGGCCTTCACCCCAAAGATACCGAAAGGCTTATAAAAGTACTGGAAAACCTGCGCAACCTTGGCAATACAGTTATTGTGGTAGAGCACGATGAGGACATCATGAAACAGGCCGACATGATTATTGACATTGGCCCTGAAGCCGGTACGCACGGCGGGCAGCTCGTGGCACAGGGAACCTATAAGGAGATACTTCAAAGTGATTCGCTTACGGCCAAATACCTTAATGGAGACCTTGAAATACCTGTACCTAAAAAACGCCGCAAGTTTAAGCACCACGTAGATGTTATCGGCGCGAGAGAGAACAACCTGCAAAATATTGATGTTACCTTCCCGCTGGATTGCCTTACGGTAATTACAGGTGTTTCGGGGAGCGGCAAGAGTACATTGGTGAAGAAGATCCTCTTCCCTGCCCTGCAGAAAAAGCTGGAGGGCGTAGGCGAAAAAGCAGGCCAGTTTACCGAATTGCAGGGCAGCTACAGCCACATTAAGCATATTGAGTATGTGGACCAGAACCCGATTGGCCGAAGCTCGCGCTCCAATCCGGTTACCTATATTAAAGCGTATGATGATATTCGCGACCTGTTTGCGAAACAAAAGCTGGCCAACATGCGTGGGTACCAGAGCAAGCATTTTTCTTTTAACGTTGATGGTGGCCGCTGCGATACCTGCAAGGGCGAAGGCGAAGTGACTATCGAAATGCAGTTTATGGCTGATGTTCACCTGGAGTGCGAAACCTGCAACGGCAAACGCTTTAAGAAAGAGATACTCGAAATCACTTTTGAGGGCAAAAACATTGATGATATACTAAGCATGACCATTGATGATGCCGTAACATTCTTCAGCGAGCATAAGCAAACCAAAATAATGACCAAGCTGCAGCCGCTGCAGGATGTAGGATTGGGTTATGTGCAGCTGGGGCAAAGCTCCTCTACCCTTTCGGGTGGTGAGGCGCAGCGTATCAAGCTGGCATCGTTCCTGGTTAAGGGCGCTACAAAAGAAAAAGCCCTGTTTGTGTTTGATGAACCTACTACAGGCCTCCACTTTCACGATATCAAAAAACTTTTGGCATCATTTGAGGCGCTGCTGGACAAAGGGCATTCCATCATTGTCATAGAGCACAACCTCGACCTTATAAAGTGCGCGGATTATATCATTGACATTGGCCCTGAAGGCGGCGAAAACGGCGGACACCTGGTAGCTTTTGGCACACCCGAGGAAGTGGCTAAAAATCCTAAGAGTGTGACGGGAGAATATTTGAGGGAGAAGCTTTAAAATTTGTTTCAGGTTTCAAGTTTCAAGTTCTGGGTTATGTAAAAATTAACCTAATATCTATTTGATTTGACCTGCATTTGTTATTCAATTCATTTTTTTGATTACAGAATATTATGTTAATTTGAATACACTAATAAAACAATATGTCAATTCCAAAATATGATGAACTTAGAATTTCTGCATTAAATATTTTGCTAGATGGACGCTCAATGAAGTTAAAAGATTTTGTTGAGCCACTTGCAAAAGAATTTAAATTAACAGAAGACGAAATTAATGAAATGTATCCTTCAGGAAATGGCCATATTTTCTACGACAGAATTTCTTGGGCGTTAAGCTATTTAAATATGGCTGGGTTACTTGACAAGCCTGGCAGGGGAATATATCGGATTAGTCAAAAAGGAATTGATATGCTAAAATCAAAAACTCCTTTAGCAATAAATGAATTTGTCGATCATGAGGTTTCTAAAAGAGATAAATCTAAAAAAACAAATAGAAATCCGGAGATTGCTCTAACCGATATTAGTGATAGATCTACACCTCAAGAAAAATTATATACTTCTTTCAACAACATCAGAAATTCTATTTATGATGAAATACTCACAACCATTCTAAATAAAACACCTTCAGCGTTTGAAAAACTAGTCGTTCTGCTTCTACAAAGAATGGGCTACGGTGGTGAGGTAAAAAATTCCGGTTTAGTAACTAAAAAATCAAATGATGGTGGTATTGATGGGATTATAAAAGAAGATATTCTAGGTTTTGGAAGAATTAACATTCAAGCTAAAAGATATAGATTAGATATTGCTGTAGGAAGAGAAGAAATTCAGCGTTTTGTTGGTGCCTTAGCTGTGGCTCAATCTAATAAAGGTGTTTTTATTACGACATCGTACTTTTCGAAGGGTGCAATTGAATATGTTGAAAATCTTTACGGAAGTACAACAGTAGTGCTTATTGATGGAAAAGATTTAGCAGCATATATTTATGATTATGGCTTAGGAATGCAGGTTGAGCAAACCATAGAAATTAAGAAAATGGATACTGATTTTTGGGATTCTATGGCTGATCAATAATGAAAGACTACTATAAAATACTTGGCGTCCTTCCGGGGTGTACACAGGCAGAGATAAAAAAAGCCTACCGGCTGCTGGCGGTGCAATACCACCCTGATAAAAATGCAGGCGATAAAGCCAGTGAGGAACGCTTCAAGGAAATAGCAGAGTCGTATATTATATTGGGTGATGCTGCACAACGCCATGCCTATGATTGTTCCAAAGGCTATAAGAAGCAGCACAAGCCTAAGGTTTCGGCTACGGGGCATACGCCGACAGGAATATTGCTGATGTTCAAAAAGATAAAGGAAAAAGTATTTAATGCCGGCGGGCGCATCAATAAAGAGATGCTTTTTAAGCTGGTAGATGATATACTGACTGATGATACTGTCACTTTCCTCATCAGTGCCGAAGAAATCCTTACCAACAACCTGATAATAGATGAAATTGTAGTGTGCGGCATCTTTATGAATGCGGAGCACAAGCCTCTTATTAAAGAAAAACTTTTAGTGCTGGCCAACGGCAGCGCCAGGATGATAAACAGAATCAGTATATTAGACCCGAAAAACCCTGATACCCTATGAACCACAAAGCCAAATCCATACGCCCCTTTATAGGCGCTAAAGATTTTGAAACCTCCCGCAGTTTTTACCGCGATCTCGGCTTTGAGGAAGCTACCCTTAGCCCAACAATGTCGGTTTTTAAATCGGGTAATAACGCTTTTTACCTCCAGGATGCTTATGTAAAAGACTGGATTGACAACACCATGGTTTTTATGGAAGTGGATGATGTAAACCATTTTTGGGATGAACTTGTTGCTCTAAACCTTCCTGAAAAATATAAAGATGTACGGCTTGTACCTGTTAAGCACCTCGACTGGGGCAGCGAGTGTTTTGTTCATGACCCCAGCGGAGTGCTGTGGCATTTTGGGGAGTTTAAATAATAATTTNTCACCTGAAAACCTCTTTTTGCTAAGGGTAAATAAGGAACAATTTCTCTTTTTATTATATCTTTGTCAAGTACACTGTACATAAGGGTTGATTTTGAAATAATTATGTTTTGCAACACAAATTTCGTCAACCCTTTTTTATTTAACAAATAAGTTTAAACCACTTCAACTTTAAATAATTAAGTCAAAGCTAAATTTATCAATGTTTTTAATGATAACCAGGGGTTAAAATCAAAAAATCAACGCTAGTCTTTAATAAAACTCTGCACTCGTTTTACATTAGAATTTTGCTCCACCAGTTGAAGGATATACTGCCCGGATGATAAGGAATTACAGTTAATACCGTTTGAAATATCAAATTTATCTTGGTGTACAATTCTGCCAGATAAATCTAAAACTTGAAAATAAGTTGGATTAAAATCTGATTGAAATAGACTGATGTTTAAAACATCTACCACCGGATTTGGATACAACTTTACCGTTTCTAATTCCTTTTGAGAAACCGATAAAGCACCACCTTGACCAGTTAGAATACCGTTTGGATTGGTGGTAAAAGCATATTGCTTAATAGTAAACACATTACCAGTAAGGTTCACCAAGATCCATCCATAATAAATGGTACTCCCTATTTCCGCCTTAAACCCTATATATTGATCACCTGTATTTAAAAACTCGGCATTGCTTCCCTCCAGTTCAGTAGCAATAAACTCTGATGTGAACGATGTTGGAGTTGAGCTATTTATAAGTACACCTTGAGAAAGTGCTTGTACCAAACCTGTATCAGGAACATTAACCACAGAGGTTTCAATTCCGTTAAAAAAGTCAAACGTACTCTCTATATGTAAATTTGGAGAGTCGCCTGTATCAAAATCATATCTGAACCTAAACTCAGGTGTTCCATCCCCGTCAAGATCGATTTGAAAAAAATTAGAAACCATACATGGCGGGCAGGCCAACGTGATTTGAAAATCAGGCTCTGGATTCACCAAGGTGATTTGAGCTTGAGTTGACAAGAAGCTAAAAGTAGCGAGTAATAAAAGTAATTTTTGTTTCATACGTTTTTAAGTTAATTTATCCCTACCTGCCATGAACAAGTAGGGATTGTTGATTTTATCTGTCTTAATTTGAATCGTTACCAAATTGGAATTTAATTTTTTGAAGTTTCTTTACTTAAAAAATTAATCTCTGGTATAAACAATCACTGCTCCAGCTGCACTTGCACTATTATTTGCTGCAGGGTTAATTCCTGAACCACTTCCATCTTCACCATAGGCACCCACAAGAACCGACCTACCGTTACTACTGATACTTACAACGTGACCAAAAAAATCATTGATATTTAAACCTACACCTGTATGCATTTTGTAGGTGAAGCCATATACCCATTGACCTCCAACAAAACTGTATAGATAAGCAGCACCCGTTCCTGAAGTAGTATTGTTGTTGACTGGGTTTACACATCCTACTGAGCCATCTTCATAAGGAGCACCAACTAATATAAACTCACCATTTGCAGATATTGCTACTGCATTACCAAATTGGTCGCTTGCTCCAGCATTAATAGCCTTTAAATAGGCAGTTTGAGTCCACGTAGTCCCCGCTCTGTTAAATACATAAGCAGCACCGGCATTGGAAGCACTGTTATTTGCCCCAGGATTTACCCCCGTTCCATTCCCATCTTCAAGCTCAGCACCAACAACGAGTACGTTACCCGATGCATCCAGTGATACAGAGATACCAAAGTAATCTCCAGCTCCGGTATTACTTGCTTTTACATAGGCTTGTTGTGCCCATACACCTGCTGTTTTTTGGAACACATAGGCTGCACCTGCATCGGTCGCACTGTTATTATTGGTACTATTGATGCCAAAACTAGCACTATCTTCACCATAAGCGCCCACAGCCAGTGTAGTTCCGTCGCTATTTAGTGCAATTGAAACTCCAAATAAATCAGAAGCTCCCGCATTGGATGCTTTGATATAGGCCTCGTAACTCCAAGTAGAACCTGAACGCGTAAAGGTATATACAGCCCCTGAAGCATTTAAGGCATCATTTGCAGTTGGGTTTATACCCGTTCCACTTCCGTCTTCTGATACTGCACCCACAGCAACCGTATTACCGTCACCACTAATGGTAACACTACACCCAAATCTATCACTCGCTGAGGGAGCAGGAGATTTTAAATATGCTTGCTGACTCCAAGTAGTACCCGTCCTTACAAAAACATAAGCTGCTCCCGCATCTGCCAAACTGTTATTGCTGGTTGGGTTTACTCCAGTACCACTTCCGTCTTCTGCTCTCGCACCAATTACTACTGTATTACCATCACTACTTATGGCCACCGCATTTCCAAACACATCGGAAGCATCAAGTACTGTAGGTTTCAACTTAGCTTGAAAGGTCCAATTACTACTAATGTTTGCTCTGGTATAAATATAGGCTGTTCCCGCATCCGTTCTGTTGTTATTATTGGTAGCGTTTATATTTCCCCCTGAAAGATCACCATCTTCGCGCTGTGCCCCTACAACCATAGTAAGTCCATCAGCTGCAATTTGAGCCCCTTTACCAAAATTGTTAAAACCATATTCATACTGTCCGCCGAAAGAATCGCCAGCACCGGTATTATTTGCTTTGATATAACTTGCAGTAACACTAAATGAAGTACAGCTAATCGTATTGAAAGCAGGTACAGAAGAAGGCAAGGTATAATTTATAGTGAAGTTACAAGAGGTGAATAGCGCCGGGATTGAATTTACGGTTACTGTATAAGAACTTGTCGAGACAGTCTGAGGAGTTCCCACGGCAGTCAAAGTCACATTCAAAGTGCCAGTATTCACGGCGTTAACACTTCCTTCAAAATAGACCCCATTTACGGTATTGGTACGAATGTAAAAAGTGCCCGCAACTGTTACCAAAAGAGTAACCACTTTTGTGTTGGAGGGATTCATTGGTGTACCCACTTGATAAGCTCCTGCTGTAGCTCCTCCACAAGTTACACTAGTAGCTCTACCTGTACCACTAAGAACTGGAACGTTAAAAGAGCAAGAAAAACCATTTATAGAATAGCTCAAGGTTGTAAACCCAGGAAGCTCTGGTTTACCCGATAGAATGTAATCAATAGGAGCCCCTGTACCGTTTAATACACCATTAACCGGTTTACTAATTCTTATTCCGTTTGAAGGACTACTCGTGATTCCGAATGAAGAACCACCTGTATAGACAGGTCCAGCAGTATAGCTTTGAAAAACAGTATCTTCTTGAATAGTTTCATTGGCAAAAATCTCACCTGTAAGTGAGCCTAAAGTACCACAACCTGTAACTACAGCAATCCCGTTTGCAACATTAACTACCGAGGTGCACAATTTATTTCCAATTTGAATACCTAAAAAATTCACTCCTGAAACTAACGGAAAGCCTTGTCCTCTTAAGGTGATTACTTGTGAGCCCTCTGTTAAAAACTCACCCGCTGCTGCAAAAAACATCCCACCAGAGTTAGCAACAATGTTATAATTTCCAACTTCAGTGACTTGAACATTTAAGGTCAGAAAGTTTTCCTCAGGAATCAACTCAACCCCTGTAGTGTAAGTACCTGAAATGACTAAACTACTACAATCTGCTTCAAATACAGCTGAACCAGTACTCTGATTGGCACAAATGGAACGCCACTCTTGTACTGTTTCATTGAAAATATTGATACACCCCTCAGTTGTATTATATATCAGCAAAGCATTGGAGGGCTGTGTTATAGCATCTCTCTCCATAGTGGTCATCCTTGGCAATAAAAATCCTTTACTGGTACTTTCCAGTTCCAATAAAGAGTTAGGATTAATTGAAGTAGGATTATCCCCAATCTTAACCTGGGCATTGAGATGTAATGCTCCTAGGGTTAGTAATGTGATAAAAAGTTTTTTCATTTATTTAGGGTGTTTTTTATTAATTCAACATTGTGTATTTAGCCATTTGTCATTAACCAAGCCTCTATATGCTCGACAGAAATGGGTTTCACTAAAATTTTTAAATCTTTATCTAATAAATAAAAGGTTGGTGTCCCTGATATATGATAATTTAAAGTTGCCGCACCGTTCCACTTCAAAAAATCGCAGGTAGAGATAAAGGGGAAACTACCGGTAAAAGCCTTAAAGTCAACGGCAGTCTCATCTAACGAAACCAAAATAACTTCCAATCCTTTTTCCTTCCACTTATTATAAAATCCTACAATTTTTGGAACTTCTTTTTGACAATGTTCGCACCAGCCGGCAGCAAACACCACAAGTTTATAAGATGATTCTATTTCTTTTAATGATGAAACCTTTTTATTGGCAATAAAATTTGTGTACTTCCCAAAAACAATATCAGGAGCTATATTCCCTTTCTTTAATTTTCGGTAGTTTTCCAGTTTGTTTGCCACGTCTGTAGCTATAGTGCAACTATTCTGGCTTAAAACCTTTAACGCAAGGTATTCGGATGAATTAAACAAGCTTCTTGACTCCAGTAAATTAAATAGATAATCCGTTAGGGAATTAAACAACTTTTCATCTGACACTACAGAACCTATCATTAAATCTATAGATCGATTAATCTCTGAAAAAACAATATCCAAAGAGCCTGATGTATTCTCAATAAACCAGATATAGCTGTCAATAGCATCTTTATATAGTCCACTTTTAATGAATCGCTTATCAGCATAGTTTATACTCCTGAAACTTTCTAAAGTACTCGGTATATCCTTAGGTCTATGTTGAGCTACGATAGAGACAGTACTAACTAGTTTCCTAATGGGTAAAAACCATTTTACATAGCTATCTTCTGGTAGATTTTCAATAAAAGCTTGTTCTTCCTGTTTCAAACGATATGTCTCCTTTATTATATCATCTTTAGGCTTGTTTTGTGATTTAAAAATGGAATCCGTTTGATATAATTTTTCCAAATACGTCCATGCACTTAAGGCCTGTTCTCTAAGGGGTTGTTGGGTAGCATAATCAGCAAAAGCCCTATTTTGTGTGCCTTTTACCACTTTTACTGTTTTTGGGCTTGCGGGCGTTACCCCTGATAGTTGAATATCTTCGCCGCATAAAACAACAAATATTGGTTTCGCTTCTGCTATCTTAATGTAACCTATACCATAATCGTTTAGCGTGTAAGGTAAACTAAAGTTACCGCTGCTGTCGGTGACTCCTTCCGCAATTTTATATGTAGAAAAGCCATCAAAACCTTCTAACTGAATAGTAGTGTTTGGTAAACTTGACCAAGTACCATACACTTTTTGTGCAGTTGACATATTGCCATATAAAACGATAAACAAAATGCAAGAGATGAAATTCATAAATTAAGATTTTTATCATTCTTATAAATAAGTAGCTCTTGCAAATCATTTATCATTTTACTTGGATAACACATAGCATACTACGATCAATTGTTAATTTTTTATACAACGTACGGCATACCCATCTGCACGCAAAGAAAGATCAATGTTTCCACTGTCTATCGCATTAAAATAAGTTAGTCGACGAATATTAATTCCTGATGTAGTACTACTCCAATAATCTCCAAATATTCCTGTACCTGTTAAGGAGCCGTCTTCTCTCCTTCTTGCACCACCAGCAGGCAGCTTGAGAACCGAAGCAAAAGCACCCACGTTATTACGGTTTACAAATGTCACTCTTTCAGCATTTAGCTCAGCTTCTGTTGGAAGTCGAAAACCAGTAGGGCAAGGATTATTAATTCCTGCTAAACCTTGCCACAAAGTATTGTCTTGAGATGTTAACCAGTTTTGTGGTGGAACATTTTCAATAATGAATTGACCATCCCAACTGTTACCACCATTAGGGGCTGCTGTGCTTGCATTCGTTGAAGTAGTTAACGAATTTCGGCATTGGTGACCATCAGAAAAGCGTCCCCACTGATATAAATCTCCATACGAATTTGCATCATTTAAGCTCGTAGCGACTCTTCCTGCCCCCAAATTTCTATCCATCCACACACGTCCTGTAGTAGATGTTACTTCTACGACTTGTGTCGGAATGCTACAAAAAACTGTACCTGCAGGATAAGGAGAAGCGAGTAAAGTTATGCTATTTATCATTGCTTGTATTTCAGAGAGGGTAGCAGGCATAGAAAAATTATTGGGGTTGGCATCAATAAATGCCTGATATGCTAATTGATGACCTATTGTAACTCCTGTAACGGGCAATTGTTGCAACTGGGCAACAGTTACTACCGATGGTACTACATTAGGCTGGTCTCCTTCATTACCGATTTGTACCAAAATCGCATTCACATTATTATTAACCGCTGTAATCATCGCTTGTACTTCGGCTATGGTAGCCGGAGC
>NZ_NOXV01000235.1 GCF_002251835.1 Flavobacterium cyanobacteriorum | reverse complement strand
CAAATAAAAAACCGTCTCAAAATTTAAGTATTGAGACGGCTTCTTTTGTTTAATGCGTTTTTTTCCAGTTATAAAACCCTATAGCGTTGTCTTTAATATCTTTTTCCCATTCATTGTTCCATTTTTCTTTTAGATAATTAAATACTAATACATTATACTTTTCGTAATAATCTAAATTACCGGGGGCAAGGCAACCAAAGTCGTAGTAGTTCACATTGAACTTCTTTTGAAATGTTTGGTCAACATCATGATTAGAAGGTTTAAGCCCACCTAGAGTATAAATTGTAACAACATTCTTCTTACTATCATTATCAAACTTTTTTTCAGGAGAAATTTGCCTGAAAGATATTGCCTCTGGTTTATCATTACTCCGTTCCTGCGCGTAGCCTATGGTTAAGGATAGCATAACCAGTAAAGTTATCATCTTTTTCATCAGTTTCTGTCTTTGTTATTTAACCATGTCAACAAGCCTTACAAACTCCGCCCTGTAACCTTCAGGGTCATTCTGCAGCCCCTGTATTGCCAACTGCTTTATGGCTTCCGTTTCTTTGATAGGGATTAGTTTTGAATCCCTCAGCTTCAGCCCGAACCAGGCCACCGCGGCTGCAAATTTAAAGTCACCCGAAGCCTTTTGAAGCGGTACAGCCACATTGGGTATAACCTGTACTATCTCTTTACTCTTATCTTCATCAGGCTTTTTGTGCCTGAATTTTATAGTGGCCAGCTCATCATTATAATTACCTGTTTGCGTTTGGGTTTGCGTTGTGCTGTATTTCAGCTGCGGCACAACAGGAAACAGTTCACTTTCAATACCTGTGGGTATAATTTCATACAGTGCAGTAACCGTGTGGCCGCTGCCGAGCTCCCCGGCATCAATAGCATCGTTAACAAAATCTTCATCGCGCAGCTTGCGGTTCTCATACCCTATAAGGCGGTAGGATTGTACATGCTTAGGGTTAAACTCAATTTGTATCTTAACATCTTTGGCTATGGCATACATTGAGCCTTTAAACTCCTTATCCAGAAAGCGTGTAGCTTCCTGCATATTGTCTATGTAAGCGTAGTTGCCGTTGCCTTTATCGGCCAGAATTTCAAGTTTAGCATCTTTATAGTTGCCCATGCCGTATCCCAGGCAGGTAAGGAATACCCCGCTTTTACGTTTCTCCTCAATCAGGGTCTGCATATCTTTGTCAGATGATGCTCCAACATTAAAATCGCCATCAGTTGCCAGTATAACCCTGTTGTTGCCTGATTTTATAAAATTTTCCTGTGCAGTTTTGTAGGCCAGTTCTATACCTGCGCCACCGGCTGTACTGCCACCTGCGTTAAGATTATCAAGCGCAGCAATAATTTTAGCTTTTTCGGCGCCGCTTGTTGAAGGCAATACCAGTCCTGCAGCACCGGCATATACAACAATGGCTATACGGTCTTCCCTGCGCATTTGGTTCACTAACAGCTTCATAGACTGTTTTAGCAGCGGTAACTTGTTATCATCTTCCATAGAACCCGATACATCTATCAGGAAAACGAAATTAGAGGCTGGCAAGTCGGCTGACGGTATTTCTTTTCCCTTCAGGCCTATTTTTAATAGCTTGTGTTTAGGGTTCCACGGTGCGTCACTGTACTCGGTATTAATTAAGAATGGCGCATCACCTTTTGGTTGCGGGTACTGGTACTTAAAGAAGTTGATCATCTCCTCAACCCTTACCGCATGTTTAGGTACCGTTTGCCCGTTGTTAAGGAACCTTCTTACATTAGTATAGGAAGCATTATCCACATCAATAGAAAAGGTTGAAAGCGGCGCTGTGGCAGGATTTTCAAATTTATTCTCCTCAAAAGATTCGTATTCTTCGTTGTCAACAGGTATTTTAGGATGAGTTTCAGGCGATTTTCCCTTAAATTCTACATGTCCGGGATTGAACAGCTGCTGTATTTTATTTATACTGTTCATCCGCTTCCTGAGCCTTTTTCGTTCTTTACGGGTCATCTTGGTATTAATAACCACCACGCCGTTAACTCCCCTACTGCCATAAATTGATGTCGCCTGTGTATCTTTTACGATTTTTATGTCTTTTACAGTATTAGGATTAATACCCCTGAAATTATCTTCATCTACAGGAATTCCGTCTACTATCAATAAAGGCTTTACGTTTAAATCAATAGTACCCACACCTCTAAGCACAATAGTATTTTCATCCTGGCTGTTAGTAAGGCTGGTTCCTTTATCTTTTAATGACTGTTCAGTAGTCTTATCTTCTCTGTTTACTTTGACACCAACTTTGAATTCGCCACTGTCTGATTGGGGAGTAAAAACCCTCGTGATTTGATTTTGACTGGCAACCGGACTGCCACCCGGTACACTCTTTTTATTACCTGGCTGTGCGGAACCTGTACCTATTTTAAGCCCCGGAAGCTGCCCCTGTAATGATTGAATTGCAAGTGCATTTGCGCGGTCTTGTATAGTTTCAGCAGTTGCACTAACTGACTTATTTACAGCTGATTCTATTATAGCCTCTTCAAGATAACCAAAAGAATGATTTTCTGATGAAGATGGTGAAGATAACATATACTTTTCGTCAATATTACGAAATGCATCTTTTTTGGTTTTTGAAGAAAAAGCTATACTATCTTCTTGTTGACCTGAAAGCCTATTATATAAAGGCTTCACCTCTTCATTCACAACAACCTCTTGCTGCCTTGCTCTTTCAGGACTAAAAGCCTCTTTTACTTTTTGGGTATCAATAACGGTAATATTGTTATCAGGCATTACCGTTGGGGCAACAGGCTGCCTTTCACTCCTGAATATGAATGTCCCGACAGTCAGGCAAAGCAGCAATAAAGCGGCCACACCGGCATATTTCCAATAGATGATCGGACGGCGTTTCTTTTTCTCGTCCAGTTTCTCCTCTACACGGTTCCATACCGCCTCCATGCGTTCAAAACCTCTTGCTTCGGCCTTTTCCGAAGCGTCCCTGAATTCCTTGTATATTTTATCTTGATTTTCCATGACTGTTCTCGTTTTGGTAATAAACATTGTTTACTAATTCCTTTAACTTGGTGCGCGAGACATTTAATTGTGATTTGGAAGTTCCCTCGCTAATGTTCAGCATGGCGGCTATTTCTTTATGCGAATAGCCTTCAATGGCATACAGGTTAAACACGGTTCTGCAGCCTTCAGGCAGGTACGTGAGCAGGTGCAGCAGGTCTTCCTCCTCAAGCCCGGCCGTTTGGGGTTGCGAAGGCTCCGCGCTGTAGCTCATGTCTTCAATATAAATATTGAAGTTTACATTACGTTTCAGGCTCAGCAGGCACTGGTTTACCGCAATTTTGCGGGCCCAGGCTTCAAAGGCTTTCGTTTCTTTCAGTTGGTCAAGTTTTGTAAAGATGGTATAAAAGGCATCGGCCACTGCCTCTTCTATCTCTTCCTCTGCTTTCAGGTACCTTTTGCAGGTATGGTACAATTTAGGAGCCAATAGCTCATACACCTTCCTCTGCGAGTCGCGGTGCATTTTCCTGCATGCTGATATGAGTTTTTCGTCTATCACAATTTGTCTCTTTGCTTATATAGAGCACAAAAAAGCATAAAAGGTTGGGAAGAAGGAAAAAAGTTTTCAGTGTTCAGTCGCAGCTTTTGGTTTATATCTGAAAACTGCGACTGTGACCGGATTCTATTTATTGATCGTCAGGGTATAAATGTCCGACTCCTGTATATCAGAGTCAGCATCCTCACAAAGCAGGAATGCTATAGTTTCGGCAGTTTCTTTATAAAGTGTAATGCCTTCAAACTTATTTTTTGTAGAAATTACCTGTGTACGCTCCACTTTCATGGTCTCGGGGTTTAATGATCCTAATAATGTACCTGCCACTTCACCGTCATGATACGTAGAGTTTGATTTTTCGGCTGCTGCCAAAAAGTAGATTTTATTGCCCACTTTTACCGCATCGGTAAAGCTGGCGCGCGCACCCTTTATTTTAGGCAGTTTCACATCATTGTACAGCATCTGGTAGCTGCCGTCTTTAATATTGCCGGTTATGGTATAAACACCATTTTTGCCCTTTGGGCCGTTGCCCCTGTTAAACAGGTACCAGGTACTTTCGTTATATACTGCGGCTTCAATGTTAAAGTTTTCAGCATCTGTTTCGCCAAACTCCTGCATACCCAGGTAAAGGTCAGTAGCGTCAATTGTTTCTTTTACCTGCTTAGTCCTAACATCTATTATATATATGCTATTCCTCTTATTTGTGGAGCCCGAGCCAAAAAGGTAGAGTTCGTCATGGCATACTGCTATGGCTTCAAGATCGGGCTTATCTTTCTTTATGATATTCTCAAGAGGCGCGGCCGCTGATAAAGGTATTTTCTCCAGCCTGTTGGTAGTCATATTATAGTCATAAAGCATATTGCTGTTGTCTGAAATAATAAAGAGGGAGCCGTTGCCAAAAAACAAGCCCGAAGCTGAGCCAATACCTATAACCTTTAAAAGCAATTCGAGCCTGAACTTTTGCATAATCTTAATATTTTCAGTGAAAACGGTGTATTGTATAAATTCTTACATTTATAGATAAAGATAAAGTATTTTACCATGAAGGCAATAAACTCTGACGATTTTAAAATTACCGGGCCGTTCCACCTGAGCAGTTATCCTACCCTGACCGACCTTGAAGCTTCTGAAAGCCGGAAATCTGAAGCAATAAAAAAAGTAACCAAAAAACTGAGCAAGATACAGGACAGGATGTATGCCAATAACCGCTACAGCGTGCTGGTATGCCTGCAGGGCATGGATACATCCGGTAAAGACAGCCTTATCCGCGAAGTATTCAGCAGGTTCAATGCCCGTGGTGTCATTGTCCACAGTTTTAAAACCCCCACTTCATCAGATCTGGAGCATGATTATCTCTGGCGGCACTATATCGCCCTGCCCGAAAAAGGCAAGTTTGCCGTATTTAACCGGTCGCATTATGAAAATGTGCTGGTAACCCGTGTACATCCTGAACTGCTGCTGAACGAAAACCTGCCGGGGATAACATCGGTTGAGGAGATACCGGAAACCATCTGGCAGGAACGCTATGAACAGATCAATAACTTTGAGAAGCACATCAGTGCTAACGGCACTATCATATTTAAATTTTTCCTGCACCTCGGCAAAGAAGAGCAAAGGCAACGTTTATTGCGAAGGCTGAACAAAACTAAGCATAACTGGAAATTTACACCTTCTGACCTGGAAGAGCGGCAGCTGTGGGACAAATATCAGGACTATTACAGCGAGGCGATAAGCAAGACTTCAAAGCCCTATGCACCGTGGTACATAATCCCTGCCGATAATAAAGAGACTGCCCGCTACATTGTGGCAAAGATTATACTGGATGCGCTATGCGGGTATGATGATATTAAAGAGCCGGAAGTTAACGAAGAAGTCATGGAAAATATTTCGGCTTATCGGGAAATGTTACAGAATGAAGCCTAAAACGCAAACTTATTCATCCAGAAAGTCCCTGAACTCTTCTTCGGAAAGACAAATGCCAAGATGGCTTACTTTCTCATTATCATCTTCGGTTCCGCCAATAAAATAAATAGGTATTTCGGAAGTTGCCTTGCGTTTTTTAATTTCGGATGCCGCTGCCCTGCCATGTGAAGGCTTCACGGCATAATTTATAACAATAGCATCAGGCCTGTGGCTGCCGGTTTTCCTGTAGGCTTCGGCGCCGTCCAAAAGCTCGGCGCCTAATACCTTATGCCTGGTTTTTTTGCAGTAGTCAATTAAGGGGGTAGTTTTTTCCCTGCTCCAGTCAATAATAAATAATTGCATAAATAAGGGGTTTGGCTGCAAATATAAAAAAACCTGCAGTTATTGTGCTGCAGGCTCTCAGGGTTAGTTTCGATGAACGGTGCTATAGCTTAAATCCGTATGCAAAGCGCAGTGCCACCTGGTCAGTATTGAAATCATTTGATCCTTCATACCTGAGGCTTATATCTATAAAATTATTGGCATAGCCTATTCCCGGCGACCATAAAAATGATGTTTCGTCGGTAGTTACGGCAAATCCTGCGCCCGCCTCACCCAAAAGGTAAAAACGGTCTTCCCACACAAAATATTTGAATCCTGCCTTAACCGGTATAAAACCAAGGTCTTCAGCATCAAACTCCTGCCCCGCTACTTCATAATTATCGCCAAAAAAGTGCTGGTAACCGGTAGTTAGTGTTATTGATGCCTTGCTTGTAAAATCATACTGAAGCCTTACATCACCACCAACGGCAAAAGTGTACGCATCAAATTCATCATCTACGGGAAGCCCAAGATTAAGCCCAAACCCCAGCCTGAACACTTGCGGAAAATTATTTAACTCCCGGCTGGGCGACCCGGTAATATCCTGTGCTGAACCTGCAAAACCTGTTATTAATACCGCCCATAACAATACCTTTTTTAACTGTAGCTTTTTCATGATTTCCTCAAATTATTAGTTTAGTAAAGTAAAATTACCGTAATACTTTTACTAATAATTGTAAAGCTTTGTTAAACAATTTGTAATAAAATTTAAATTTAGGGCATCTAAAAATAAAATAATCGAATTATTGAAATTTAGCGCATCAGGCATCAGTATCCTCATCGTCCATTTCAAGAAAAAGCGGTTCAGCCATCAGCTTATCAGCCAACAGTTCTACGCGTTCCGTAATAATATCAGTAAAAAACAGCCGCTGGGTTCGTGAAATGCTGTTGCTAAGCCGGGCTATCTTAGGTTCAAGCCTGTTTTTAAGCAATATTTCGGTATCATCCACAATAAACATTTTCAGGCGGTTCACATCAAAACCTGCGGAGCCAAACATCTCATTAAGCCTTACCGGTGTGCCTACAAGTACATCAATGCCTACTGATATCTGGTTCTTATCATAATCCATATCAGCCTGCTCATATACACCATACACCCTGAGATCCGTATAGGTGCCGTATTTCCGGAAAAGCTCCTGCATCTCAAGTACCTTTGCCTTATCTTTTACAAGTATGAGCACCCTTGGCGACTGCTCCAGCGCTTTCTCCAGGCGCTGTATAACGTGTATTACAATAGTGGTGGTCTTGCCCTGTGAGGCATCGGCGGCCAGCACACAGTCAGCCCCGCTTTTTATGGTCCCGAAACTTTCTTCCTGCAGCCCGGTAGGCTTAGTGAGGCCGGCTTCCTCAAGGGCTTTGGCAAGGCCGGGATTGATTTTTTTTAATTTCATTTAAACATGGTTACGATAAAAAATTCTTTGGCACTATTTTTTTTATCAGCGACAGGAGAAATTTGTATCAATAAATTTATTTACTGGCAAAAAGCCTTACATCGCTCTCCGAAATTTCGGCACCTCCCAAAATTATCAGCCTTTCAACCACATTCCGCAGTTCTCGTATGTTGCCTGTCCAGTCATATTCTTTAAGCAGGTTTATAGCTTCTTCCGAAAATCTTTTAGGGGCAGTACCCTGTTCGCCTGCAATTTTTTCAGCAAAATGTGACACCAGCAGCGGAATATCATCCCTCCGGTCATTAAGTGCGGGTACTTTTATAAGTATAACAGCAAGGCGGTGGTATAGGTCCTCCCGGAAACGGCCTTCTGCTATTTCCTTTTTAAGGTCCTTGTTTGTTGCTGCAATGACGCGCACATCTACCCTTATATCTTTTTCGGCGCCCACACGCTGAATCATGTTTTCCTGCAGCGCACGCAATACTTTGGCCTGGGCCGGCAGGCTCATGTCCCCTATCTCATCAAGAAATATGGTGCCTTTATCTGCCGCTTCAAATTTTCCTGCCCTGTCCTTTACAGCACTTGTAAAGGCGCCTTTAACATGGCCGAACAATTCGCTCTCAATAAGTTCCGAAGGTATGGCGGCACAATTCACCTCAATAAAAGGCGCTGAAGCCCGTTCGCTTTTTTCATGCAGCCAGTGTGCCACAAGCTCTTTACCCGTGCCATTTGGCCCAGTTATCAAAACACGCGCATCTGTAGGGGCTACCTTTTCAATTATGCTTTTAATATGGTTTATAGGTTCGCTCTCGCCTACCATCTGGTAATTTTTGCTGACTTTCTTTTTCAGCATCTTGTTTTCAACAACAAGTGTTTTGCGGTCCAGCGCGTTGCGTACTGTATTAAGCAGGCGGTTAAGGTCCGGTGGTTTTGAAATATAATCAAATGCTCCCAGGCGCATAGTATTTATGGCAGTTTCAAGGTCACCATGGCCTGATATCATTACAAAAGGGATTTCAGGTTTTAGTTTCTTTACAGTTTCCAGCACCTCTACACCATCCAGCTTGGGCATTTTAATATCGCACAGTACCAGGTCATAATCGTCGTTCTTTATCTTTTCAAGGCCCTGCTGCCCGTCTTCGGCCTCTTCTACAATATAGGTATCATTCTCCTCGGCAAGTATTTTGGTCAATACACGGCGGATAGCGGCTTCGTCTTCAATAATTAATATCTTAGGCATCTTTTATTAGATTGTCAGATTATTAGATTTATAGATTTTCAGGCTCTTAAAGTTATTGGTTAGAAAGCTGCCTTGCAAACAAACTAAACTTCTTTTAACTTTTATTTCCCCCTTTGGGGGATAGGGGGCTTAATACTTCAGCCACTTAAAGATTTCTTTATAAGTTGGTTTCTTACCATACATAAGAATACCGATACGGTATATTTTAGCCGCAAACCATACTACCCCAAAAAATGTAGCAAACAGCAGGCTTATCGAGAGGACCAACTGCCACAGGGGCACCCCAAAAGGAATACGCATAAGCATTACAATGGGCGATGTAAGCGGTATCATGGAAAATACTGTGGCCACTGTGCCGTGAGGGTCATTTATTACGGTAAAAAACCCAACATATACAGCCAGCATTAAAGGCAGTATGATAGGCAGGAGGAATTGCTGTGAATCGGTTTCGCTGTCAACCGCGGCGCCAATGGCAGCATAAAATGAGCTGTACAGGAAGAAACCGCCAATAAAGTAAACGACGAATGACAATACGATGGTAAGCAATGGCAGTTTAAGCAACTCTACCAGTAAAACCGTTGCTACATTATCTGAAGCTGCGGGCGCGGCCTGTACTGCACCAGCGGCACCTCCCATCTGCACATCAAGCAGCGTGCTGAGCACAACAATGAGTACTGTGCCCAACAGGGCCCATATTGCAAACTGCAGGATGCCGGCCAGCGAAGTCCCAATAATTTTTCCCATCATAAGCCTGAAAGGCTTTACTGATGATACTATAATTTCAATAATACGGTTGGTTTTCTCTTCTATAACGCTGCGCATAACCAGGTTGCCGTATATGATAACGAACATCATGATGAAATAGCCGGCAAGCCCTCCTACAGCCATCTTTATGTAGGCGGCTTCTTTTACGGTTTCCTCACCGGAGAATTTGCTCAGGTGCACTTTAGCATCAGCCTTTGCTTTTTCAATCTTATCATAATCAAACCCAAGGGTTTTGAGGTTACTTTTAGTAACCTTATCGTTTATAACGCTTTCAATATCCTCAACAAGCTCAAGGCTTGGCGATTCATTGGAAATGAACTCTACATCAGTAGAAAGTTTTGAAAGGCTGTCAACCTGCGGTACATATATTATACCTTCATACTCTTCCTCTGATGCTGTTTTTTTTGCAGCGTCAAGCGGCATGGCCGATAGGTCTATGAATTTGCGGTGGTCATCATTTTTAAGGTCGGCTTTCAGCAAGCTGCCCTTATCATGTATGGCAACTTTTACAAGGTCGCTGTTATTAAGGCTGGCAAGGTAGCCAATAATTACGCCCATAGCCACAAACAACAAAGGGCTCAGGAAAGTCATGACTATAAACGACTTGTTGCGCACCTTGGCATTAAATTCTCTTTTTATAATTAAGGAAAGGCTCATTATCTTTTGCTTACAGTTTGAATAAAAATATCATTAACACTCGGTATTTTTTCTACAAAATAGGTAACATCACCATACTGCAGCAATGTTTGCAGCAACTCTCTTGAAGTGGCTCCCTCCGGCAGTGTTACTTCCAGTTTCAGTTCATCATCAAGCGTTTTAAAACTGGCCTGTTTTGTTGTGTACCTGTTGGCAATACCGGCAAATAACTGCTCAATATTTACAGGCACAATACCCACTTCAAAGGTATTGCTCCTGTATTGTTTTTTAACTTCCTGCAGCGGGCCTTCAATAAGCTTGTCTGATTTGTTTATAAGTGCAATATAATCACACATATCTTCCACGCTCTCCATGCGGTGCGTAGAAAAGATTACGGTGGTGCCTTTATCACGCAGTGCAAGTATCTCATCTTTTATGATGTTGGCATTTACAGGGTCAAAACCACTGAAAGGCTCATCAAGTATCAGCAGCTTTGGCTGGTGGAGCACTGTAACCACAAACTGTATCTTTTGTGCCATACCTTTAGACAACTCCTGTATCTTTTTATTCCACCATCCCTGTATTTCTAGCTTCTCAAACCAGTATTGCAGCTGTTTCCTGGCTTCTGCTTTGCTAAGGCCTTTAAGCTGGGCTAAGTAAAGTGCCTGCTCCCCTACCTTCATTGTTTTATAAAGGCCACGCTCTTCGGGCATATAGCCTATATGCGAAATATGGGAAGGATTAAGTTTTTCGCCGTCAAGCAATACTTCGCCGCTGTCGGGCATGGTGATCTGGTTGATGATACGGATGAGGGAGGTTTTCCCGGCCCCATTTGGCCCCAGCAGCCCATAAATGCTGCCATGGGGAACCTGCAGGGATACACTGTTAAGCGCCGTATAATTACCATATTGCTTAACAACGTTTTTAACTTCAAGTATTGGTGATGCCATTTGTTATTGTTTACCGTACATAAGTAGCATTTTGTGCCTTATTGTTACCGGCAAATATAATAGGTTGCGCCGGTAAAAAAAACCCATCCTTAACTTGCGGAAAGGATGGGAAAAATTGCTATGAAAAAGAAAAATTCACTAGGTATCTAGTGAATCCAAATATATAATAATTTCTTAAATTATGAAAACATATCCTTAACTTTTTCAAAAAAAGATTTATCGCCTTTTTCAGGGTGCGGGACAAAATTTTCATCTGTAAGGGATTTCTCAAAGAACTGGCGCTGCTCCTTGGTAAGGTTTTTAGGTGTCCAAACGTTTACGTGTACCAGCAAATCGCCGTTACCATAGCTGTTAAGGCTGGGTATTCCTTTACCTTTAAGCCTTAGTATCTTGCCGCTTTGTATGCCTTCTTCAAGTTTTATCCTTACTTTGCCGTTAACAGTTTCAATATCTTTTGATACCCCAAGGGCTGCCTCCGCAACGCTTATATAAAGGTCCATGTGCAGGTTTTCGCCTTCGCGCTTCAGGGTGTCATGCTCTATTTCCTCGATGGCTACAATAAGGTCACCCGGTATGCTGTTGCTGCCCGGCGCATCGTTACCTTTGCCGGAAACCTTAAGCTGCATGCCATCGGCTACGCCTGCCGGTATTTTGATAGATACGGTTTCATCTTCCATTATCATGCCCTGAGCATCGGCCTGGTGGGGCCTTGATTCAATTATCTGGCCTGTACCGCCGCAAACATGGCAGGTTGACGATGTCTGCATACGGCCCAGTATTGTATTGGTAACTTTCATAACCTGTCCGGTGCCGCCACAGGTACTACAGGTTTTGTAGGTGACACCCCTGGCCTGGACTTTCCTTTTTACCTTTACCTTTTTTTCCACACCATTGGCCACTTCATCAAGGGTTAGTTTTACTTTAATACGGAGGTTACTGCCTTTCATCCTGCGCTGGCCGCTGCCGCCAAAACCACCGAAGCCGCCACTAAAGCCACCGCCAAATGCGCTGCCGAATATATCGCCAAACTGGCTGAATATATCATCCATGTTCATTCCACCGCCTCCAAATCCGGAAGGCCCTTCAAAGGCTGCATGGCCATACTGGTCATAGCGTGCTTTTTTATCCGGGTCGCTTAATACCTCGTACGCCTCGGCTGCGAGTTTAAAATTTTCTTCGGCAGCCTTGTCGCCCGGGTTTTTGTCAGGGTGGTATTCAATGGCTTTTTTACGATAGGCTTTTTTTACCTGCTCCGGCGTAGCACTCTTATCAATACCCAGTATTTCGTAATAATCTCTTTTCATTAGTTATATATTAAATGAGGCATAGTGCTTAGTTCCCGATAACTACTTTAGGGAAACGGATTATTTTATCGCCGAGTTTGTAACCTTTTTCCACGACATCCACAATCTTGCCTTTGAGTTCATCTGTTGGTGCCGGGATTTGTGTAATAGCTTCGGCAAAATCTGCATTAAAAGCATCACCAGCCTTAAGTTCCACTTCTTCAAGCCCTTTAGATTTTAAAGTATCTTTAAGTTTATTATGTATCAGCTCCACACCTTTGAGCAGCACCTCATCGCCTGCACCTGCGATCTGCGCCAGCGCCCTGTCAAAATCATCCATGACGGGCAGCAGGGCCTGCAAAACTTCCTGGTTTGCCGTCTTAAATAATTCCAGCCGCTCTTTTGATGTCCGTTTTTTGTAATTTTCAAATTCAGCGAACAGGCGGAGGAACTTATCTTTTTCCTTAGCCAGTTCTTCTTTTAGTTTTTCTTCTTCGGTCAGGTTTTCGGCAGAAGGTATACCGGCTTCGGTGTCACTGTTATTAGCTGCTGCTGCCGTGCCAGTTTCGGCGGCGGCATTATCCTGTATTACTTCTTTTTCTACTTTCTCTGAATTTTCCCGGCTCATATATTTTAAGTCTTAAAACATTTATAGTTATACTTCTACTATAAAGTTGCAAAAGTATTGCCAAAAGTGTTATAATGTCAAATTGTCACAGATTTTATTTAAATATTTTAGTCAACAGGAACTACAGCGCCCGGATAAGGCTGCCGGGATGCACTGCCGACCTGGANTCTACTTTCTCTGAATTTTCCCGGCTCATATATTTTAAGTCTTAAAACATTTATAGTTATACTTCTACTATAAAGTTGCAAAAGTATTGCCAAAAGTGTTATAATGTCAAATTGTCACAGATTTTATTTAAATATTTTAGTCAACAGGAACTACAGCGCCCGGATAAGGCTGCCGGGATGCACTGCCGACCTGGACTAGCCCCGATGGAAGCGGCATCCTCCCCGCCGCCTGCTTTCGCGGCGGGGAGATATAGCGACAGCGGGACAGGTGTAGCCAAAAAGGCGATTAGCCTGCTGCTCCGTATAAAACGACAATTAAGTTCCTGATGGGTAGCGGCTTACCTGGCAGCTATAGTGGCCGGCCGGGTGAAAATTATGGGTAATGAACAACTATTTGTCCTGTAATGTGTCCTGAAGGGCTTTGTCTAATGACAGGTACCGGAACTGGTAGCCCTGGGCAATGATTTTTTTTGCGCTTACATTCTGGCTTGCCAGAAGCAGTGTGTGCATCTCGCCTAAAATGAGTTCCAGCATAAACTTGGGTACATTTGGCATGAAATACGGTTTATTGAGTACCCTGGCAATATTTTCCATAAGGGTATTATTGCTTACAGGATAGGGTGATACGGCGTTATACACCCCTTCTAAGTTATTGTTTATTATGAAATAATAAATGTTTACAAGGTCCTGTATATGTATCCATGACTGTATCTGTTCCCCGCTGCCAAGTCCTGACGCAAACCCAAAACGTGCTGGCCTGGCCATTTCTTTCAGCGCGCCGCCATTGGCTGAAAGCACAATTCCTGTGCGTACCTTGGCCACTTTAATATTGCCGGACTGTGCGATGCGGTCCACAGATTTTTCCCAGTTTTGTACGACATGGCTGAGGAAAGAATTGTCATAGCCGGTAAAGTCTTCAGAATAAATATTTACCAGGCTGTCAGGATATATGCCAATAGCCGAAGCGGAAACAAACTGCCGGACAGTATGCTGCTTGTTCCTGAGCAGGTTTGCGAGTACCCCGGTTGACAGCACCCTGCTTTCCAGGATTTCCTGTTTGTACGCTTTAGTCCACCTTTTACTGATAGTAGCACCAGCCAGATGCACAATGACATCCACGTCAGTTATGGCGTCTTCGTCAATAATACCTTTTTCAGGATTCCAGTAAAATCCTGTATATCTTGATTCTCCCTGGATTTTGGTTTTTGAAGTAGTAAGGTAATTGATATGAATACCATTCTTGAGAAGGAGTGATACCAATTCACTTCCTACAAGGCCTGTAGCACCGGTTATAAGTACCCTCATGGTTGTTTTTGTCAAATGTAATTACAATTTATGTAAACATTTGTTAAAAAGAATACTTTAACCAGAGTTTATGAATTATAACTGGTGAAACGGGCTATTGAGAAGATTACTCCTAATCTTTACCGTCCATTCAAATTCCATTACCGAAACTTTATCTCCCTGTTCATCAACTCCGGTTGATTTCATCCAGAACGTCTGGCCTTCAAGGGTTTCTTTTGCCTTACTTAAAGCTTCTGCCACCAGCATACCGTCAGCACAGGAAAATGTTATACGCCCACGTGCTTTTTTTGTGAACGTACTTTTGCTTCTTGCAACCAGCATTGATATATCTTCCCCACTTTTTTTTATGTGATACAACACCAGCGCTCCCGTAGAAAGTTCAGCAGCCATGGCCTGAACCGCAAAATAAATTGACCGGAAGGGGTTTTGGTTAATCCAGCGGTGTTTTACCGTAACAGAACAGCTGCCGGGTACAATACTACTGGCCCTGACACCACACCAAAAAGCGGCCGGTACTTTAAAAAAAAGCATAGTATTAATTTTTAACGGCGTGATGTTCATAATACCCTTATTTACTGCTAATGTAAATAAATATTAGTCACGCATAACAATTTATAAATGTTAAAAATATGTTAAATAATAGTACTTTGTATTGCATAATACCTTTTTTTAAACATATATTTGCATAGAATATTAATAGATAATAACACCTACTATGGAAACAACAGCTAATAGAAATACAGCGACACTGCTACAGCTAAGCGCACTTACCCAGTATTTTTTTCCTTTGGGCAACTATATCTTTCCATTATTTATTTGGAGCTTCAGGAAGAATGAATCCGCTTTTGTGGATTATAATGGCAAACAGGCCATTAATTTCCAGCTAAGCATGCTACTGTACATGTTGGTGCTTGGCGCTGTAGCGGTACCGCTTTTTCTATATTCTTTATTCAGCACCACTACTTTTAGTTATGGCAGCGGTAAAGGATTTATAACAGAAGAGCTTAAAGCCGGTAATATCTCAGGCTTGTTGGTTATAGGCATAACTGCAACAATAGTATTTATAATGCTTAAGATTTTTGAATTTTGCCTTATACTTTATGCAGCAGTTAAGAACAGTAACGGGCAGGATTTTAATTTTCCGCTGACAATCAGCTTTATAAAATAGACATCAATCATCAATCATCAATCATCAATCATCAATCATCAATCAAAAACGACAGTAAAAATGAAAACAACAGTGCTACACTCCAGCCTTAAAGAGCCTACAGCCGGCAGGGGGGAAGAAAAGACGGTAAGATGCAGTTTAATTAAAAATCATGACGATCTATGAATATTGAAAACACTAAAGCCCAAATGCGCAAAGGCGTATTGGAGTTCTGCATATTATCAGTGCTGAAAGAAAAAGATGCCTACACATCTGAGATACTTGACACACTGAAAAACGCGAGGATGCTTGTGGTGGAAGGGACAGTTTATCCCCTCCTCACAAGGTTAAAAAACGATGGTTTCCTAAGCTACCGCTGGGAAGAGTCAACTTCAGGGCCACCACGTAAATACTACGGCCTTACTGAAGAAGGTAAAGATTTTTTAAAAGAATTAAGCATCACCTGGACAGAATTGTCTGATGCAGTAAATATTATAACAAGCCAAAACACATAGCCATGAACAAAACAGTTAGTATAAATTTAGGAGGTTTATTTTTCCATATAGACGAAGATGCCTACCAAAAGCTTAACCGCTATTTTGACGCTATAAAAAGATCGCTTTCACCTGATGGGAAAGATGAAATAATGAACGATATAGAAGGCCGGATAGCGGAACTCCTCCTCGAAAAATTAAAAAATGACAAACAGGTGGTAGGCTTACGGGAAATTGACGAGGTTATTGCCGTGATGGGGCAGCCTGAAGATTACCGGATAGATGAAGAAGCAGCCGCCGCCGGCAGCTTCAATACAGGATACATTACTGTCAAAAAGTTTTACCGCGATGGCGACAGAGGAATGATTGCGGGTGTTTGTGCCGGTATAGCACATTATTTCAGGATAGACCCGCTATGGATACGTATAATATTTATCTTATCATTACTGCTTTCCTTTGGTACAAGCGTATTTGTTTACATCCTGCTGTGGATACTGATCCCCAAGGCTATCACCACAACAGAAAAACTGGAAATGACCGGCGAGCCGATAAATATTTCTAACATTGAAAAAAAAGTCCGCGAAGAGATAAGTGGCATTTCAGAAAAACTGAATAATGTAGATTATAATAAACTGGGGACAACCGCCAGAAATGGCGCCGAAAAAATAGGAAATACTATAGGCGATGTGTTTTCATTTATTTTTAAAGCCATTGCCAAAGTAGTTGGCGCATTTATAGTTATATTATCAGCCATTACCCTGGGCAGTATGGTTATTGGACTTTTTGTACTCCTTTTTTCATCTACAATGACAGAAGCTACCTGGTACCCGTACATGAATATATTCAATTATACAGATACACCCTTATGGATTGTAGGCATAGCCGGTTTTTGTGCGATAGCCATACCTATATTCTTCCTCTTTATGCTTGGCCTTAAAATACTGGTGAATAACCTGCGCCCTATAGGAAGCATTACGGGATATACTTTCCTGGGAATCTGGATACTGTCTGTTGCTTCATTGATATACATCGGGATGCGCCAGGCATCAGAAGTAAGTTCTGAAAGTAAAACAATCCGCAAAGAGGTTATTAACCTTGCGCAAAATGATACACTTTACATAAATTTCAGGAATAATGATTATTTTAGCAAGGATGTAGACCGTAAAACAGAAGTACGTTTTACACAGGACTCCACCGGGAATCATATCCTCTACTCCAACAGCGTTTCATTCTACGTGATGAAGACCGATGGGACTTCTCCTTATATACAGGTTGAAAAACTGGCTTTAGGAAGCACAATGGATGAAGCAAGACAAAGAGCGGAAAAAATAAATTATGGATTTAAGATTGAAGGGAACAGGCTGATATTAGATAATTACCTGCTCTCCGACATAAAAAACAAATACCGTAACCAGAGGGTGGAAATATACCTGTACCTGCCTAACGGCACCTATTTTAAACCTGACAGCAGTGTACAGTTGTATGACGAAACTGACAATAGCTTTTTTGACCTGTGGTTCAATTCGGATAAATACACATACCGTATGGAAGATACAGGAGTTAAGTGCCTTAACTGCAGCCTGGAAGATCCTGAAAATAAACGTGAAGGTTCAGGGCCAGGGGGAGAAACTATCAACGTAACAGGGAGCCGTACTGAAAATGTTGATATAAAAATAAGCAAAGACAGCCTCAAGATTAAAGCAACATCTGCGAACTAAAACTTATGTATATGCTTAAAATTTTAATTTACACAATAAAAATTATTATTACTGCAACGCTGGCATTGCTGGTATCATCATGTGGGTATAGAAAGATTGAAGGCACCGGCAATGTAGTAACTAAAACCAGGCCGCTAACAGGTTTCAACAGTATTTCTGCCGAAGGCGGGCTGGATATAGTCATTGAGCAAAGCAGCCAGACATCTGTTACGGTAGAAGCAGACGAAAACCTGCACCAGCATATCAAAACAGAACTTAAAGGCAATACTCTTTTTATCAGCACGGATGCCGACATAGATAATGCCGAAGCAAAAAAAGTAATTGTGCAGCTTCCTTTGATAAAAGGAATAGCATCTGAGGGGGGAGTTTCTGTTGAAGGTAAGAATATCATAAAAGCAGATAATATTGACCTTGATGGCGGTGGTGGAAGTATGATTGAAATCAGTGTAGATGCAGTAAGTGTTAACTGTGAGAGCGGCAGCGGCAGCAATATAAAGATACACGGAAAAACAGGGAGGCTGAACGTAGACGCATCAGGAGGGAGTGTTATCAGCGCAAAAGGACTGGCAGCAAAAAGCGTAAAGGCAGAAGCATCAAGCGGTGCGAGGATATATGTTAACGCCTCAAAAGAACTTGTTGCCGAAGCGTCAAGCGGTTCCAAAGTATTGTATGCATCAACGCCCGAAAAACTCAGCAAAAAAGTATCTTCCGGCGGCGATGTGGCGCAGGACTAATAATCATAGAAAAGAAAGCACCCTGCCCGCAACGCAATGATGGCCGGAAGAAAATCTTGCAAACATGACTGGCAAACGATGCAGCCATTTTATTTTGCAGTGGCTGCGTTGGCATATTTTTTATTACTTTGCGGAAATTAAAATTTATGAAGAAAATATTAGTGGCATTTTGCGCTGTTGCCGCGCTGGTTGCCTGTAATGAAACCGGGCACGGTGATGCCAACCTGCATATTACCGGCAATATTAAAGGGCTGAAACAGGGAAAATTGTATGTACAGCGTATAGTTGACACCAGCCTTGTAAATCTTGACACTATAGCCATAAACGGAAAATCAGCTTTTGAAAGCCATGTAAAAATTGACTCACCTGAAATGCTGTTCCTTTTCCTTGACAGGGGGCAGACAAAATCTGTTGACAATAACCTGCCTTTTTTTGCGGAACCCGGTAAAATGAGGATTGAGAGTACTATTGATGCATTTTACCTAAAGGCAAAAGTTACAGGCTCTGAAAACCATAAGATATACGAAGATTTCTTAAAAGGCAAAAAGCGGTATATTGACCAGAACCTGGACTTGCTGCAAAAGAATATCGAAGCGACAAAACAGGGGGACGTAGCACGGCTAGACAGCATTGCCACACAACAGGACAAACTGCTTAAAAGGCGATACCTGTACACTATTAACTTTGCCATGAACAATGCTAACCGGGAGGCAGGCCCATACATAGCACTTTCGGAAGTATATGATGCCAATATTAAATACCTGGACACAGTTGCCAAAAGCATGAGCCCTAAAATAGCCAAATCACGTTATGGCAAATTACTGATCAAGCATATAAACGACCGAAAAAAAGCTGAGTCAGGGCAAAAATAAAATTCAAATTGGGCAAAAAATAAACCGCTTAGTTTCCTAAGCGGTTTTTTATTGAGCCGATAGAGGGACTCGAACCCACGACCTGCTGATTACAAATCAGCTGCTCTAG
>NZ_NOXV01000268.1 GCF_002251835.1 Flavobacterium cyanobacteriorum | reverse complement strand
AAAACGTAAAAAAACCGTCTCAAGTTGTGAGACGGCTTCTTTGTTTTTTAGCGTTGCATATTCTTAGCTTCGATGCTCATGGTAGCATGCGGCACCAGCTTGAGCCGTTCTTTGCTGATAAGCTTGCCTGTAACTTTGCAGATGCCGTAGGTTTTGTTCTCTATCCTGATAAGGGCATTTTTAAGGTCGCGGATAAACTTCTCCTGGCGTATGGCCAGCGCGGAGTTTGCTTCTTTTGACATGGTTTCGCTTCCTTCTTCAAATGCCTTAAATGTTGGCGATGTATCATCGGTACCATTGTTAAGGTCATTCATATAAGCGCTTTTTATCAGCTCAAGATCGGCTTTTGCCTTTTCAATTTTCTTTGTTATCAGTTCCTTAAACTCTGCCAGGTCAGCATCTGAGTATCGTATCTGCTCTTCTACCATTTTTTAGTCCTATTTTGAAATTAATACTAAGGTTTCTATTTCGTCAAATTGTATTTCTGTTCCGTTTTCTATTGTATCGCTGAAGATAAGCGCATCTGTAAGCGTTTCTGATTTTATGTAGGCTTCATTTGCCTTTACCGCTTCTTCCAGCACATTGTTGTCTTTCAGGTACACTTTTATCCTGTCAGTTACTTCAAAACCGGAGTCTTTCCTGAGGTTTTGTATCCTGTTCACAAGCTCCCGTGCAATTCCTTCTTTCTTTAATGTTTCGGTTATGGTTATATCCAGCGCAACAGTTATGCCGTTTGCAGTGGCTACCAGCCATCCGGGGATATCCTGTGAGGAAATCTCTACATCTTCAGTTGTTAAGGTAATACTTTTTCCTGAAATAACAACATCTATACGCCCGTTTTTCTCTATTTCCCGGATTTGTTCCTGTCCGAAAAGTTGTATTTCTTTGGAAATCAATCCCATATCTTTGCCAAATCTTGGGCCTAATGCTTTAAAATTCGGTTTAATCTGTTTTACAAGCACGCCCGAGGCATCATCCAGCAAATCAATTTCCTTTACATTTACCTCTGCTTTTATCAACTCTGCAACCGCTTCTATTTCATCTTTCTGACGTGCATCAAGCACAGGGATCATTACCTTTTGCAGCGGCTGGCGTACCTTTATCATCTCTTTTTTCCTTAGCGAAAGCACCAGCGATGAAATAGTTTGTGCTTTTTGCATCCTGCTTTCCAGCGATTTATCAACATGCTTTTCATCATATGCGGGAAAATCGGCCAAATGTACGCTTTCAAAACGTTCAGCCTGTGAAGCTTGTGTTAAATCTTTATAAAGCCTGTCCATATAGAACGGCGCTATGGGAGCGCTTAGTTTGGCAACGGTTATAAGGCAGGTGTACAGTGTTTGGTAAGCGGCTATTTTATCCTGTGCATACTCACCCTTCCAGAAGCGGCGGCGGCACAGGCGCACGTACCAGTTGCTCAGGTTTTCCTGCACAAAGTTCGATATGGCCCTTGCGGCACGTGTAGGCTCATAATCGGCATAATAGCTGTCAACATCTTTTATAAGTGTATTCAGTTCCGAAAGTATCCATCGGTCTATCTCCGGCCTTTCCACCAGCGGCACCTCAGGTTCGGCATAGCTAAAACCGTCAATATTAGCATATAGCGCAAAGAATGAATAGGTATTATACAGCGTGCCAAAGAACTTCCGCCGCACCTCGGCCACCCCTTCAATGTCAAACTTCAGGTTGTCCCACGGGTTGGCATTGCTTATCATGTACCAGCGGGTAGCGTCCGGGCCGTATTCGGCAAGTGTTGCAAAGGGGTCAACGGCGTTACCCAGGCGCTTGCTCATTTTTTGCCCGTTCTTGTCAAGCACCAACCCGTTTGATACTACATTTTTATATGCCACATTATCGAATACAAGGGTAGCAATAGCGTGCAGTGTATAGAACCATCCGCGTGTCTGGTCAACTCCTTCGGCAATAAAATCGGCCGGGAAGGCAGTGTTGTTATCTATAAGCTCTTTGTTCTCGAAGGGATAATGCCATTGTGCATACGGCATAGCGCCGCTGTCAAACCATACATCTATCAGGTCGGCCTCGCGCTTCATCGGCCTGCCTGAAGGTGAAACAAGAACAATTTTGTCTACTACGTTCTTGTGCAGGTCAATTTTATCATAATTCTCGTCACTCATGTTGCCCGGCTCAAATCCATTGAAAGGGTTTTCGGCCATAAGGCCTGCCGCAACTGCTCTTTCAATTTCGTTGTACAGTTGTTCTGCAGAGCCAATAACCATCTCCTCAGCTTTATCCTCCGTTCGCCATATAGGCAATGGTATGCCCCAGTAGCGTGAGCGCGAAAGGTTCCAGTCGTTGGCATTTTTCAGCCAGTTGCCAAAACGGCCTTCACCCGTGGCTTTGGGCTTCCAGTTGATGGTTTCGTTCAGGTCGAACATCCTGTCCTTTACATCGGTCATTTTAATGAACCAGCTGTCCAGCGGATAGTAAAGCAGCGGCTCATCGGTCCTCCAGCTGTGCGGGTAGCTGTGTACATATTTTTCAACCTTGAAGGCTTTGTTCTGCTCCTTGAGCATTATGGCTATTTCCACATCTACAGACTTTTCAGGAGCTTCGCCTTTATCATAATACTCATTCTTAACATATTTGCCTGAAAGCTCTCCCAGCCCCTGTATAAACCTTCCCTGAAGGTCAACCAGCGGCACAGGGTTGCCATGCCCGTCCAGCACCAGCATAGGCGGCACTTCCGGCTGTGCTTCTTTAGCGGCTTTAGCATCGTCTGCACCAAAGGTAGGCGCCGTGTGCACTATACCGGTACCATCCTCAGTGGTTACAAAATCACCAGATATAACACGGAAAGCGTTTTCAGGGTTTTGGTACGGCAACACATACGGCAATAGCTGTTCATAGCGAATGCCTACAAGGGCTGCCCCTTTAGCTTCAGCTAAAATTTTATAGGGTATATTTTTTTTTGTATTTGTTAGGTAGGAAATTCTTAATTCTTTTGAATCTTCGAGATTCTTTATAGTAGGTTGATCAGCCCCTCTTTCAGCTTCCAATAATTTATCGGTTTTATTTCTAAATTCTTGAAGCGTTGAGCTGTCATTTAAAGCTTTATTAATTTGAGTATCATCTTGTACATCTAAAAAACCCTTTCCAAAATGTTTACTAACTAAATTTTTAGCTAACACAACATTTACTTTTTGCTCCGTATACTGGTTAAATGTCTTTACCAGTACATAATCAATGTTAGGCCCTACAGTTAATGCTGTATTACTTGGCAATGTCCAGGGCGTGGTTGTCCAGGCTAATATAAAATCATCCCCTGTCCTTTCACCTGACAACCCAAATGCTTTATCAATCGAGTTATCCATTCCCCTTTCGGGGGTAAGGGGGCGGAACTGAGCCACAATAGTGGTATCGGTAACATCCCTGTACGCACCGGGTTGGTTTACCTCATGCGAAGAAAGCCCTGTACCTGATTTTGGTGAGTAGGGCTGTATAGTGTAGCCTTTGTACAGCAGCCCTTTATCATATATCTGCTTGAGCAGCCACCAAACCGATTCCATATATTTGGGCTTATAGGTTACGTATGGGTCTTCCATATCTACCCAGTAGCCTATTTTTTCAGTAAGGTCGTTCCATACGTCAGTATAACGCATAACGGTGCGCTTACAGGCCTCGTTATACTCCTCAACCGTTATTTTAGTGCCTATGTCTTCTTTAGTAATGCCAAGCTCTTTCTCAGTACCCAGCTCTACCGGAAGGCCGTGGGTATCCCAGCCTGCCTTACGTTTTACCTGGTAACCCTTCTGGGTCTGGTAGCGGCAGAAAATATCTTTTATGGCGCGTGCCATAACGTGGTGAATCCCCGGCAGGCCGTTGGCGCTTGGCGGGCCTTCAAAAAATACGTACTGCGGTTTGCCTTCGCGCGTGGTTACGCTTTTATCAAATATGTTCTCTTTTTTCCAGAAATCAAGTACTTCACCGGCCACTGCAGGCAGGTCAAGTCCTTTATATTCAGTAAATTTCTTGCTCATCCTTCTGTTCTAAAAAATCAATTTGCGAAAGTAACGATTTTTTTATTGTAATGGAAAAATAGAGCAAGATATAGCTTTATATACCCTGACTATACCTTCAGGTTGTTCATGCCACCATCAACAGCAAGTACCTGCCCCGTAATCCAGGCCGACTGGCTGCTTAGCAGGAAGGCTATGGCAGCAGCAAGGTCTTGAGGTGTACCAATTTTTTTTGCAGGGTTGCGGTTTTGGGCGGCATCACGCTTTTCGGGTGTGCCTAAGAATTTTTCTGACAGTGGTGTATCTGTAAGTGAAGGAGCAATGCAGTTTACCCGTATTTTTGGTGCCAGTTCGGCTGCCAGCGACCGCGTAAGTCCCTCAAGCGCAGCTTTTGCCATCGCTATGGAACTATGGAAGGGCATACCGGCGGCAACAGCCACAGTGCTTATAAACACGATGGAGCCATTGCTGCTTTTTTTAAGATTAGGCAGGTATGCCTGCGCAAACGCAGCCGCGCCAAGTGCGTTAATGTTGTAATCCTGCACAAAATCTTCTTTACTGTAGCGGTTAAAAGGCTTCAGGTTGATGGTGCCCGGAAAGTACACTATGCCGTCAACAGGCTCTTCTAATACCGGATAAGCATTAAAATCATATCCGCTCACGGTATAAACCCGGTTATAGGCATTTTCAGGTGTTTTGGCAGATAGGCCTATAACAGTATGTCCCTGCTGCCTTAGCAGTGTAGCCGCGGCAACGGCCATAGCTGAGGATGCCCCGGCAAAAAGGTATGTTTTTGATTCCATTATCTTCTTTTTGATATTTTGTTGAGGGTTATCTGCCTTTGCAGGCTGCATTTAAAACGGCTTATCTCTTCATTTCTTTTTTTGGCATGTTTTGTAGCACAGGCTTCAACCCTTTCACGCCAAAGCCTGTAGCTGCTGAACTTTAATTCCCTTTTCATCAGCGCCTTTACATCAGCCTCCGAAAGCCCGAACTGGAACTTAATGGCATCAAAAGGGGTGCGGTCTTCCCATGCCATTTCTATTATACGGTCGGTTTCCTGCTCGGTAAATTGCTTTTTTATTGTAGCCATAGTTTCCTGTATATTTTTTTGGGGTCATAATCTGCGGCCTGTTTATCTACATTAAACTTCCTGTTTTCCCTGGGGTCATTTCCCACACCTGCTATGTACGCCCAGTTGCCCCAGTTGCTGCTCGCATCATAATCTACGAGCTGCTGCTCAAAATAGGCTGCGCCGTAGCGCCAGTCAATACCAAGGTCATTACACAGGTAGCTCGCCACATTTTGCCGGCCCCTGTTACTCATAAACCCGGTATATTTAAGTTCACGCATATTGGCATCAACAAAATCATTGCCTGTCTGCCCATCCGCCCATTGCTGCAGCAGTTCAGGAATAAAAATCCCTGTTGAAGAAGCCCTGCCCTTAAAGCCACCCTTAAGGAACAGCTTGTTCTTATGCTTTTTCATCATGAACCGGAAATAATCACGCCACAATAATTCAAAGATCAGCCAGTAGGTTGATTTGTTGGCTCCATACGTTGCTTCGTAACGCTTTACCTCGCTGTAAACTTCACGTGGCGAAAGGCAGCCGAAAGCGAGCCACGGAGAGAGTTTGGATGAAAAATCGCGGCCGGTAAGCCCGTCCCGTGTTTCTTTATAAGTAGCAATTGCCTTTGTGCCGAAAATAAAATCATTGAGCCGTGCCAGGCCTTCGGTTTCGCCGCCCCTGAATATTATGGAGGCCCGTTCGTCGGCTTCAGCATCTGTCCCGCCAAGTTCTTTAGCCTCCGGAAGCGCCAAAGGAGGCATTACAGGTGAAACAATGCGCGGGGGTTTACTGAAGAGCGGGCGTATGATGCTTTCTTTCTCGGTCTTTTTCCTGAAATTGGTAAATACATCAGGAATATCTTTTATTGAAAAAGGCAAATCTTCAGCATGGTAAAGCGTGCTGGTGCTGTACGTTTCGAATGAGCAGCCCAGTTTCCAGAGCTGTTTTGTTACTTTTTCTTCTGTCGCTTTCTCTTCAAAGGCTACTTCTTTTTTAGCGAAAACTTTTTTGGCATTGTATTTTTTGGCAACATTATAAAGTTCAGTGGCAGGATCGCCCTTTACCACAAGGAGGCCTGAACCCAGGGCACGCAGCTGTGCATCAAGGTCAGTTAATGATTCCATCAGGAATTTAATGCGGAAATCGCCTGTTTTGCGGAAGCCGAAGCGGGTAGTGCCAAAATGTGAATCGTCAAAACAGTAAACAGGTACTACAGTATCACCGGATGACAAAGCCCTTACAAGGGCTTCATTATCATGAAGCCTTAAATCAGTTTTAAACCATACAATCACAGCAGGCATAACAGCGTTACAGTTTTTCAGGACACGGGTTCCATACGAATTTACTGCATCGGTGCGTATTAAGCTAATAAAATCTAAACTTTAGCTATTGTTTAATGCCCGGAAAACAGTATTAGCTGAATACTTCCTTCAGTACTTCTGCTGAATTAGGCCTGCGGAAGCCTTCAAGATGGAAAGCATAGTAATCAAGCAGTATTTTTAGCAACACCTGTCTTTCGGCAACGCTGAACGCTTTGGCGTTATGGTCAAACCTCAGCTCCATAAGCCTTACCAGAAGGTGTGTTTCCTCTCCGGTAAGGCAGCTCAGCGTCTCATTAGGGATGAACATCCCTTCGGTCATTTCAAAGTAAAGGCAGCCGCTTGTATGCCTTTGGGGGTAAAAGCCCAGAAACTTTGTTATTTCCAGCAGGAGCACCAGGTGGAAGTTTGCTGCCGCCTCATGGCTGTCGAGCCACAAGAGCGAAGTTTCCAGAAAGTCATAAAGGGCAAGGTTTTTTTCTTCTTCCTTTATACTGTGGTGCAGCATTTCAGATATAAATATAGCCACGGCTGTTTTAACAATATCAGTATGCAGGGTGTGATAAGGATATGCCAGCTTCAGCTCCTTAAAATATTCAAGCCGTCCTTTATTTTTATGTACTGCCTCTACTTCAAGTATGTTCAGCGGCTGGAAGTAAGCGATTTTCTGGGTGTTCTTTCGCGATGAGAAAGCATCCCGGATAAAGTAAGACTTAAGCCCGTCAGACGCTGTAAAGCATTTTACCACAAGGCTTTTTTCCTGGTAACGGATAGCGCTTATTACTATGGCTTTTGTTTTTACAGGCATAAGGCTAACGCACTATCATCACTTTTTTCACCTTGGTTTCAGAACCGTCTTCTGATGCAATAAAAATCATATAAACACCCGATGCTACTTTATACCGGCCGAAAGCTGTGGTGTTCCATAAAACGGTTCCGCCTTCGGATGTTGTTTCAAAAACCAGGTTGCCCTCAATGTCGGTTATTTTTATATTGGCCTTGTCAATCAGGCCGCTTATGTTAACGTCTCCTTCAAATCCCGGGCGCACCGGGTTCGGGAAAACATACACGTTATTAAGGTTCTCTTCTGCTTTGGTAGATGTACCCTGATAAGAAACCATGCCCCTGTCTGTGGCAAAAAATACTTCGCCGGTTACAGGGTCAATTTCAATATCGTTGATGTTGTTGCTGGGCAGGGGAGAGTTCAGCTTTGTAAAATGAAACAATGTCTGCTGCCCGTCCGGCGATACAAGGAAAGCTCCTGCTGTTGCCGTTCCTATCCATTTGTTGTTGGCACCGTCAACCTTAATATCGGTTATAAACTGCTCAAACATGAGCTCCTGCGCCAGCCCGTCCTCCAGTATTATTATGGCATTGGTAGTAAGTTCATTCTCCGTTAAAAAGCGGTCAACCCCCCGCAAAACCCTCAGCCCTTTTTGCGTGCCTATCCACAGCTGGTTGCGGTTGTCTATTGCTACGCAGCGCACATAGGTACTGGGCAGGTTGCTGTCGTTCTTCATTACAATGAATTTATCGTTCTGCCCTTCATTAAAGGCTATCAACCCGTCATTTAGCGACGGTATCCATTTAGTGCCGTTCTTGTCGATAACCATCTTCCCGTATTCCCCTTCAAAAGTATTGGCAATAATACCTTCAAAGCTGTAAGATACCCACGAGCCGTTAGTGCGCAATACCTTTAGCGGTTTTGGTATGCGGGTGTTAAGCATCCACAGGTTGCCCTGCCTGTCATAGGTCATGCCGTTAACGCGTACGCTCCTGTAGTTGGGAAACTGGCTTGTAAAAAGCGACTGTAACCCTTCGTTGCCGTTGCTGTTGGTGTTAAGCGGTGTAAAAACCTCTTCTACCTGGTCTCCTGTAATTTTCACGAGGCCGTTGTGGAAGGAACCGATGTAAACCTCATTTTCATTATTAGGGTTAACCACAATATCAGAAAGTGAAGCCACCTGGTTGCCTTCATTCTTTTCTTCAATATCTTCATAAGGTATGGATGTCCAGCCTTCTGCAGTAAGCTTACTTATGCCATATTCGGCTTCGTTCGGTTCATAAAAAGAGCTATAACCCCCAAAAACTGCCCATAAGGCATTGGCTGATTTTTCAAGTGAAAAGATATTACTGCGCAAAGGGCCGTTGGGTGTAATATTACTGATGATGGACAGGTTGTTTATAAATGTGGCAAAAACACCTTTATTTTGTGTGCCTATAAAGAGTTGGTCATTAAGTATTGTTGCGCACGAAAAATTAGTTGGGGATGTTTCTCCCGGAATAATATTTATTGATGCTTGTAACTGAAGTTGTTCATTGTAAACCCTTACATTATTAATAACAGTTGCCATCAATGACCCGTTTACTGATCTTAAATCAAGCAAAGGGGTCGCAAAGCTGAAACTGTGGACTACAGAAAAAATATTTGGCCCGCTGAATTTGAATATAGTATTGGAATCCCCGCCAATAAGCGTATTGTTATGTGTAGTAATAAAAAACCACGAACCGAAGTTATACATCTCCCACTGATTGTAATCATTTAAGTTGGGGCTGGCTACAAGCCCTCTCCTAATACCGGCATTATCGCCGCAGGCAGCATATATATAGCCATTATGTACGGTGGCCTGCCTTACAGGCACTTCGGCGCCATTGGGGCCAAGGTAAAAGGTGTCGCCAAATTCAAGAGTGGCAATATTAAAAACTGCAATGCCAAAATCACACGAAATATAGGCTTTACCTTCATGTTCATAAATATGGTTTATCCTTTTGCGGTTTGACTGTACGGTGGCTTCCTGTACTATATCAATGCGGCTTGCCACGCTGTTATCACTGTTTATTACCAGGAGCAGGCCATTATCATTGCCTACCAGTGTCTTGTTAAAGGCGGTGCTGTGGTGTATTGCCGTTACCGTTTCGGTTTTTAGCCCGTCAACCGATGTGATTGTTTTTATTTCGGCTGTACTGAGGTTCTTAAAGAAGACAGCATTTTCCCCTGCGGCAAAAACTTTATTGGCCGATTGTGAAAGATCAACAATGTTCGTATAGGAATAGTAGCTTTTCCAAAGCCGGTTGTTTTGGGAAATGCCTGCAAAAGGGGCAAGCAGCAAAAGCAGGAACAATATTCTTTTCATCAGCAATCGTTTGCACAAATATAAGCTAAAACGCAATTATTGCATTTTTTGTATGTATATTGAAAAAGGCCCTTCATTTGAAGGGCCCTTAATGTATTTTTAGTACCGGTTATATATCTTATACAACACCCTGTGCCAGCATGGCATCAGCTACTTTAACAAACCCTGCAATATTGGCGCCCTTTACGTAGTCAATGTAACCGTCTTCTTCAGTTCCGAAGGTAAGGCATGACTGGTGTATGTTAGCCATAATGGCCTTTAGCCTTTCATCAACTTCTTCTCTTGTCCAGCTTAGGCGGAGTGAGTTTTGCGACATTTCGAGCCCTGAAGTGGCTACACCACCGGCGTTTGATGCCTTGCCTGGGGCAAATAATATCCTTGCCTTGTGGAAAACAAGTACAGCTTCGGGGGTTGAGGGGGCATATTGGCGCCTTCGGCAACACAGATACAGCCATTGTTTACAAGCTGTTGCGCTTCCTCACCGTTAAGTTCGTTTTGTGTGGCACAGGGAAGGGCAATATCACATTTTACTTCCCATGGCTTGCCGCCTGCTACAAATTTTGCTGAAGGGTATTTTTTTACATACTCACTTATACGCCCATAGTTTACGTTCTTTATTTCCATCACATAGGCAAGCTTTTCAGCATCAATGCCCGCCTCATCATAGATATATCCTGATGAATCAGAAAAAGTTACCACCTTGCCTCCAAGCTGCATGGCTTTTTCAGCGGCATACTGCGCTACGTTTCCTGAACCTGAAACTACAACAGTTTTTCCCTCAAAGCTCTGCCCCCTTGTGCCAAGCATGCTCTGTGCAAAATATACACAGCCATAGCCTGTAGCTTCAGGACGGATTAATGAGCCGCCAAAACTGATGCCTTTGCCGGTTAGTACACCTGTAAACTCGTTCCTCAGCCTTTTGTACTGCCCGAACATGTAGCCAACCTCACGGCCGCCCACGCCGATATCCCCGGCAGGAACATCGGTATCCGCACCTATATGCTTAGCCAGTTCGGTCATGAAGCTCTGGCAGAAACGCATAATTTCGTTATCGGATTTCCCTTTAGGGTCAAAATCTGAGCCGCCCTTGCCCCCGCCCATAGGCAATGTGGTAAGGCTGTTTTTAAATGTCTGCTCAAAAGCAAGGAATTTCAGGATGCTCAGGTTAACCGACGGGTGAAAACGGATACCGCCTTTATAGGGGCCAATGGCTGAGTTCATTTGAATCCTGTAACCCCTGTTTACTTGTGTATTACCATTATCATCAAGCCAGGTAACGCGGAACATGATTATCCTTTCGGCTTCAACCATGCGCTCCAAAAGCATTTTGCCCTGGTATTTAGGATTCTTTTCAATAAAAGGTATTACTGTTTCGGCCACTTCATGCACGGCCTGTAAAAACTCAGGTTCATTGGGGTTCCTTTTGGAAACCAAGTCCATAAAAGACTGCAAGCTATCACTCATGTTATTAATGTTTTAGTAGTTAAGAAAACGTTTTCGTTACTTGGGGCAAATATATATTTTTATTTTAATACGTTAATTTTGTTATTGTGTTTATTTGTTTGCAGCGCTATTTGAAATCCGTTCAGGAAAATCATCAGCTAAACCAATAAACTATAACAAAGCCTGCTCAATATCGGCAATCAGGTCATCGGCATCTTCAATGCCAACACTTAGCCTCACCAGGTCATCAGTAATGCCTATTTCTTTCCGCTTATTTTCCGGTATTGAAGCGTGTGTCATCATGGCAGGGTGATTAGCAAGTGATTCCACGCCTCCTAATGACTCCGCAAGGGTGAATACGCGTACTTTTTCCAGGAACTTTATGGCATCGGCCTTTGCGCCGGAATTAAAGGTAAAGCTCACCATGCCGCCAAAACCGTTCTGCATCTGTTTTTTGGCAACGTCATGGAACGGATGGTTTTCCAGCCCCGGGTAGTAAACCTTTTTAACGTTAGGATGGCTGGCCAGGTATTCGGCTATTTTCTGCCCGTTCTCGCAGTGGCGCTGCATACGGAGGTGCAGGGTTTTTATACCACGAAGCACCAGGTATGAGTCCTGCGGGCCGAGCGTGGCACCGGTGGCAAACTGTAAAAAATGCAGCTGCTCTCCCAGCTGTTCCTCTTTAGCTATAAGGGCCCCGGCAATAACGTCGCTGTGCCCGCCGAGGTACTTAGTGGCCGAATGCATTACAATATCGGCGCCCAGGTCAAGCGGACGCTGAATGTAAGGTGTGGCAAAAGTATTATCTACAGCAAACAGCACCCCTTTATCTTTAGTTATTTTGCCTATAGCTTCAATATCGGCCAGTTTCATCAGTGGGTTGGTTGGTGTTTCTGCCCATACCAGCTTTGTATTTTCATTAAAAAGCGATTTTAGCCTGTCAATATCGTTCATGTCCACAAAGTGGAACTTTATGCCGCTGTCTTTATACACGCGGGTAAACATGCGGTAGGTGCCGCCATACAGGTCGTCCATGGCAATAACCTCATCGCCGGCCTTCAGCATACGCAGCACACAGTCGGTAGCGGCAAGGCCCGATGAAAAAGCCAGTCCGCGTGCGCCGTTCTCAATACTGGCCAGCGCGTTCTCCAGCGCTGTGCGGGTAGGGTTGCCCCCCCGGCTGTATTCGTAACCGCTTATCAGTTGCCCCGGGCTGGTCTGCGCAAAGGTTGATGTTTGGTAAACAGGCGGCATTACAGCCCCGGTGGCGGGCTCATAATGCTGTCCGCCGTGTATGGTTTTTGTGTTAAATTTCATATAAAAACAATTCGTTATCGGTAAATTTAGGCAAATTTACTGTTATTTGGTTATTGCCAGACGCGTGGCACAACCTTTTACAAAACAATAACACCATTAACTATGAAACGCTACTATATAATTGCTGTATTGTTGCTGTTGGCTACAGCATGTAAAAAAGAAACAGGAAACACAGAAGCTCCCGCTGAAGCGCCTAAGCCGGAAGGCCTGTATTTTAGAACCGAAACGTATAGTAAGAAAACTTCCCTACCCTGTAAAGGCGGATGCACCAGTGTGAGCATTGAATTACCTGTGGCTGAAAACATTCCTATAGTAGCCGATAGCATCAACAAAAAGATATTCAATACTGTGCGGGGTATTGTTTATTTTGGGGAAAAGCCTTCCGACGGAAAGAGTTATGAAGAAGTTATGGCTTCGTTTATTGGGGCTTATGACAAGATGAAGAAAGATTTTCCTAATGACCCTATGCTGCCCTGGGAAGCGAGGATTAATGGCGAAACGGCTTATAGAAGCGAAAGTATTGTCAACATACTGATAAAGAGCTACATGTTTACCGGTGGGGCACACGGTTATGGCGCAGAGAGGTCGCTGCTGTTCGATGCTACAACGGGCCGGTCGTTAACAAATGAGGATATTTTTACGGATATTAAAGGCGTTACCGCTTTTGCTGAAAAAAAGTTCCGGGAAAAGTTTAAAGTTCCGGCCGGCAAAAACATAAATGCAACAGGTTTTATGTTTGAGGGCGACAAATTTGCGCTGCCGCAAAATATATTTTTTACAAAAGAAGGTTTATTGCTGTACTACAACCCCTATGAAATTGCATCGTATGCTGAGCAGCAAAAGGAGCTTTTACTGCCGTATGATGAGGTGGGTATTTACCTGAAGGTGAAGTAGTGGCGTAGGTTCTCCCTTTGGGGTAGTTTTTCCATAATGCCTATAAAACATTATGTATAACAACTTATATCTTAAATCTCTGCCATCACTCTTTAAGAAATGATAAAAATGAAGGTAACCGGAAGAACTTTTTTATCGGCAAAAAGCCAGTGGCATTGCCAATAAAAAGGCCCGCAGGATTTTACGCCAGTTTTTCTTCAAAAGGAATATCCGGGTTAAGGATTTCATTAATCAGTAGTACCAGCTGTGTTTTGAAAGCTTCGAGTATTCTGTCATCAACTATGTGGAGCGCGGGCGCATTACGGTCCCACCCGTCTTTGTATGAAAAGCCCATGAACCCGTTTTTCATATTTTTAAATGAAATTATCCCTACTTCAGTTTCTCTGCTTTGAGCATAGTTTTGATGCATAAAAGCATAGGTTAGCAACTGTATGATTTTTTCATTTTTTATATCGCTTGTCAGTGTTTCCCAATCTTTAAGTACAAGGTTGTTTTTTTCTACCTTACCTGTTTTGTAATCAATAATCCTTATTTTTCCGTTGCGATGTTCTATACGGTCTATATTGCCCGATATCAATACGGGAAATGGCAGCCGGCCGTCTTCGAGCTTCCTGTCGAATTTTTGTTCCAGCGCCAGTATTTCTACCTGATCACCATCAATGAGCAATTGCTTTTCGTACATCAACAGGTTGTAGACATTGCGTTTGGCTACTTCAAAGGCAAGAAGGTTTTTTCCTTTTTTTATTTCACCTTCTTTATACACCATTATAAACTGGCGCATCACTTCATCATTGGCCAGCTGAACCATATCATCAACATCCTGTACTGTAAGAAGTTTGCTGAGGTATGGCTTATATAGCGCCTCCAGTGTACCATGGATAATTGTACCGAGTGTATTTAAGGCTATGTTTTCTTCTACTTCTTCTGCTTCGCGGATACGCAGTACACGCTGGTAATAGAATTTTAAAGGGTTTCCAATGTAGCCTGTAAGCGCAGAGGCAGAAAACCCTGATATTGTAGCGATTTCGTAGAGGCGTTGCATTGCCGGGGCTGACTTATGAATTGCCATAGGTTCATATGCCTTATCAGGCAGGTAGGCATTGTATATCGTGTTTACAATATTATGCGCGGGCTGTTTTTCAATTTCAATTTGGGTAAGGAATCGGCTTCTTTCACCGGCGTCGAGGCCTTCACTTTCGGTGTTGTACAGCAGGTAAATATTTTTTGCCCTGAGCAACAAGTGGTAAAAGTGATAGCTGTAAATGGCATCTTTTTCCTTATAAGTAGGCAGCCCGAGTTCCCGTTTTACATCATAAGGGATAAAAGAGTTAGTAGATTTCCCGGCAGGAAATTTACCCTCGTTCATTGAGGTAATAATTACATTCTCAAAATCAAGTACACGGCTTTCCAGCACACCCATAACCTGCAGGCCTGTCAGCGGCTCTCCTTCAAACGATACCTCAGCAAGCTCGGCCGCCTGCTTGTAAACCTGATACAGCACCTGGAGACTATTTATCGCTCTATATTCTTCAGAATAATTAATCAGCGTATTAACTACTTTGAATATGGAATATAAGAAAGCTTTTACAATTTTTTCTTCTTCCTGGTCATTGCTCAGAAATGACTTTATCAGCAATAATATTTCAGAAAGCCGGTTAAGCACAGCAGGTACGCCATCGTCCCAGCGGACAAACAGTAACCTGAACAGGGGGGAGATTTCACCTTGTATGCCGAATAATTTGCTTTGGGAGAAAAACGTCAGATTGTTCCGGTTAATGACGTTTACGGTTGCTGCCGCACCAGCGTATGGCTCTACTAATGGGTGCGTCAATATATCCAGCACTTCTTTATAATAAAAAGTATAGTTTTTTTCGTTTCTGGCGATGGCATTGGTATGCATTTTTAAAAGCTTGTGTACCAGTATCTGCGCAGGGTTATTGCGGCTGCTGTAACCCATGGTAATATTTAGGCTACCCACGCTTGCAGGCAGGCTGTACAATAGCGGGATGAGCATGTTTTCTTCACCCAGCACGATGGCAGTTTTGTCTATACCCGCACCGCTTTCCAGTATCTGCTCTATAATTTCCCCGGCTATTTTTGCCTGTCCAATAGTTTTTGGCGTACCAATTATATTAATGTTTTTTGGTTCGCTGTAATCTTTTACAATCCATTGGAATGATTTTGAGCCATATTCTTTCCATTCCCGTTGGTACCGCCTTATAAAAAGCCCCGCATCGTGGTACTTGTCCTCCAGGAAAACCTGGTCAATATCCCAGTAAATCTCTGCACGGCCTGCTGAAACGAGGTGGCGTAAGATAGTTTCTTCTGCAGTATTTAGTGCATTGAAGCCCGCAAAAATTATTTTATGTTTCTTTAATGTGTTTGTGTAAATGTTTATGTTATTTGCTGCCTCTCGGTAGATAATGCCTTGGTAACCGATGCCTTTTTTTAGCAGGTGAGCGTATAATGATTTATAATACTGTGGAAGTGGGCCCCAGAACTCAAGATAGTTTTTAATCATTGGAGTCTGCTGGCTTGCATCTACTGCCCAATGTTTTATATCTTCGATATCTTTTAAATAAGACAATACAAAATTAGGGTTTAACAGGTAACGGTCTATTTCGTTAAAATCCTGAAGAAGCGTTTTAGCCCAGTTAGCAAATTGCTCAAAAGGCTGTAGCTTTTCGGGTGGGGTAAGTTTGCTATACACATTATAAAACTCAAAAAGCGTTGTCATAGCATCAACAGAACGTATCCCTGCCACATCCTGCATAAAGTCTTCGATACTTACTATTGTGGGTGCAAAAACAGTCTGGTCAAGATTTTTTTTCAGCGCTTCCAGAAGAAATATCCTTGCCCGCTTATTGGGCAGCACAATTACAACATCTGTAAGTTTTCCGGCAAATTCTGTGATTAGTTCTTTGCTTAGTTTATTAAGGAATGTTGGGTTAGCCATGGCATAAAAATAAAAAAAACGTCCCGTAATTACGGGACGTTTCTTACATTATTTAATCAGAGGATAAATTATTCTTTAATAAGTAATACTTCAACCCTCCTGTTTTGGGCTTTCCCTTTAGCTGTTTTGTTAGAAGCAATTGGCTTAGTTTCACCGAAGCCTGTAGATACTAATCTGTCAGCGGCAATACCGTTTTCGATCAGGTAGTTACGTACTGCGGCAGCCCTGTTTTCAGATAGTGACTGGTTAAGCGCGTTGCTACCGTCGCTGTCAGTGTGTCCTTCAATGATGAACCTTGCGTGAGGGTATTCTTTAAATATCCTTTGCATGCTTTGAAGTACCGGCATTGTTTCTTCTTTGAATGTAGCTTTACCACTGTTGAACAGTATGGTCTTCGCAAACTCATTGAGGCGCTTCATAACTTCTTCAGTTACTTCAGGGCATCCGCGGTTTGCGGTAGTACCTTTTACTTCAGGGCAAAGGTCATCTTTGTCAAGTACGCCGTCACCGTCAGTATCAGGCCATGGGCATCCGCCATTTTCACGTGGGCCGGCAACTTCAGGGCACCTGTCATCTTTATCAGTTATACCGTCAGAGTCTTTGTCAGGGCATCCTTGTAGTTCTTTAAGGCCTGCGACATCGGCACAAGCGTCATCTTTATCAGCAATACCGTCACCGTCTGTGTCAGGGCAGCCTTGGAATTCCTGTAGGCCAGCCTGTTCAGGGCAGGAGTCATTTTTATCAGGAATGCCATCGCCATCTTTATCAGGACAACCATTGAATTGTTTTAATCCTGCTTCTGTTGGGCATTCATCATCTTTGTCATATATACCATCTTTGTCTGTGTCTTTGCCTCCAAATTTGAATGAAAGCCCTGCAAAGTGCTGAAGGTGCCTTGGAACATTGGCATCTGCGGCATCTTCAAATGTATGTTTGTATGTAGACTGGAATGTAAGGCCTACATTCTCAACAAACCAGAATGTTACACCCAATCCTCCGTTAACGGTGCCATTGCCTTTATCATCTATCCAGGTATAACCGCCACCTACATGCAGGTAAGGATCAAACCATTTAGTACCTATTACGTTAAGGAAGCTGTATTTAATAAGGCCATCTACACCATAATAGGAAAGGTCACCTGGATTATTTACTACATATTCCGAACTACCTGGCTGGCGGGTAACCAACCTGTCAATTCTGTTTACTGATCCCGTGATACCAAAAGAGAAGTTGTTTCCAACGTGCCTTGAAACTGTTACATAAGATACGGAAGGAAGGATGTTCCAGTTGTCTTTGGCGTTGAAGTATTCGCTAAACTTGTCTTCAAATTTTGAAGCCTGTCCGAATCTTGTATCAACTGCATTGGCACCAAAGGAAACGAGCCATGGATTGTTTTCGTCCTGGGCCTGGGCGTTTAATCCCATTGCCAGCAGGGCTGCAACAAATAGTTTGTTAAGATGTTTCATACTTTTTTATTTTAATTACATATAGGTTATATCAAGGCAAATTTAGCATGTTAGAATTGAACAGCAAAACGATTTATTAAAAATTATCCTACTAATCCCCCTAAATTGTAGTTAAATTATAGTTAATGCTTTGCCAACCTCTGTAAATGAGGCAATTGCCTTGTCCAAATGGTCTTTTGTATGGGCTGCGGAAAGCTGTACTCTTATCCTTGCTTTACCCTTCGGTACTACCGGGAAAAAGAAGCCAATTACATAAATTCCCTTTTTCAACAGCTCGTCAGCCATGACCTGTGATAATTTAGCATCATACAGCATAACAGGCACAATAGCGGAATCACCATCTATAATGTCAAAACCTGCTTTTTTCATGCCTTCCTTAAAATATGTAGTATTCCATTCCAGTTTGTCGCGAAGCGTAGTGTCTTTCTCAAGAAGCTCAAATACCTTAATGGAAGCTCCTACTATGGCAGGGGCAAGCGAATTAGAAAACAAATAGGGCCTTGAACGCTGCCTGAGTATTTCTATAATCTCTTTTTTACCGGTAGTATAACCACCCATAGCCCCGCCGAGGGCTTTGCCCAGTGTGCCGGTAATTATATCGACCCTTCCCATTACCCTTTTAGCCTCCGGGGTTCCTTTGCCTGTAGCACCTATAAATCCGGCGGCGTGACATTCGTCAACCATTACAAGGGCATCATATTTGTCGGCAAGGTCACATATTTTATCCAGAGGCGCCACAAGCCCGTCCATGGAGAAAACACCGTCTGTGACGATAATTTTAAAGCGCCTGCCTTCTTCATTAGCCTTGATAAGCTGCTGTTCCAGTTCTTCCATATTACTGTTCTCATAGCGGTAGCGTGTGGCTTTGCAAAGCCGCACACCGTCAATTATAGACGCGTGGTTGAGGCTGTCTGATATTATGGCGTCCTCTTCACTAAAAAGTGGCTCAAATACGCCCCCATTGGCATCAAAAGCTGCCGCATACAATATAGTATCTTCCGTTCCGTAAAATCCGGCTATTTTATTTTCCAGTTCTTTATGGATGTCCTGCGTACCACATATAAAGCGCACAGACGACATGCCAAAACCGTGGGTGTCGAGCGCATCTTTGGCAGCCTGGATTACTTCAGGGTGCGACGACAGCCCAAGGTAATTATTGGCACAGAAGTTCAGTACCGTCTGCCCGTTGTCAAGTGTTATTTCGGCGCCTTGCGGGGAAGCTATGATACGCTCCCTTTTGTATAGGCCGTTTTCTTTTATAGCGTCAATTTCAGATTGTAGATGTTCTTTAATTTTTCCGTACATTTTGTTGTTGTTATTGTTGTAAGTGCAAAGATAAAACAAACACTATTCCCCCTTTTGGGGTTAGGGGGCTAAATTTACTACATTTATATCCTCCCCTATGTAAACAAGTGTTTTTTTAACCACCTCAAATCCCATCTCCTGTAAAGCAGCGCCATATTCTGCCAGCTGGCGCTCATATTTTGCATGGTGCGAACCGGTTTTGTAATCGAGCAGGCAGGCTTTGTTAGCATAAATGGCTACCCTGTCGGGCTTGATGGTGGGCATGCCGGGCGCTATTATATTTTGCTCATTGAATATGGTATTGTTTTCATTAAAAAACGTTTCCAGCCCGGGGTGGGTTACCACTTCCCTGAGCGTCTGTTCAACAAGGGCTTCCTGTTGCTTTGTAATCAGCCCGGTTTCTACTGCTTTCATGAGTGCCGCAGGAATGTCATGTGCGGTGTGGATGAAGGATAAAATTTCGTGCATTATATTACCAAATTCTATAGCCTGAGAACGACCTGTGCCCCACATAAGCGATTCCCGCCCTGCAATTTTAACGCCGCGGGGGCTGAAATTTTGCCGCACCACTTTTATTGTTTCCTGCCTGCCCGCAATTTCAGTATTGGCGGATAATTTTCTGTTCCTGCCAAATTCATAAGTATTGATGGTATTGTCATAAATACTTTTGTACTGCAGGAACTTTATAAAACGTGACGACATGTTGTTAGTCAGTTCTCCCTTAGCGGTAAAATTTCGCCCTGATATAATATATAGCTGTTCTTCAGCCCTTGTAAGCGCTACATAGAGTATGTTGATATTGTCCAGCAGCTCCTCCTGTGATTTTAGAAAATATAGTTCCGAAGCCTTTTCGCCGTATTCCGATACTTCCTTTTTACTGTCGATGAGCGCTTTCCGGAATTCAAAGGTTTCATCATCAAGATCCAGCCACATTTTATTTCTTGGCGCTTTGGAATAATCTTCTTCGGCAAACGGGAAAATTACAACCGGAAACTCTAATCCCTTTGATTTATGTATCGTCATGATACGCACCGCATCGGTTCCTTCAGGAGAAGGTATGCTGAACCTGGAACCGTTATTGTCCCAGTAATCAAGGAAATCGGCAATACCGCTTTGCGCCCTAACATCGCGTTCCAGCACCAGGTCAAGGAAATATTGTACGTATGACTGGTTGCTTCTCTCCCTGATGAAAGCGGCAACGATAGTTTCAACCGCTTCATAAAGTGATTTTTTCCGGCAGTCCCTGAATGAGATGGAAATGCCCCTGTTTTGGAGCCATGTTTCCAGCAACGCCTCATCGGGCTGCTGCATTCCTTCCTTTATAAAATCGTGAATTTTTTCCGGCGGCACCAATTGCCGGGCAGCAAAGTACAGGAAATATGCCTTTGCTTCCATGTTTTCATTGCTTTTCAGGTACCGTAGCAGGTTAATGATTAACTTAACCTCTGTAGCATTTTCTATAAGCAATGTTTCAGATGACAGGATTGGGACGCCTTTTTCGGTAAGGTAGTTGGCCAGCAGGACTCCGGGCTGCCTTTTACGGGTAAGGAGTACAATATCTTTGTATTGGAAACCAAGCGCTTTCACCTGATGTATTGTCTGCAACGTAGCCTGCAGGTATAATTCATTTTTTGTTACCTCTTCTTCGGCGCCTGTTTCAGGGATGAAAGAAATGTTTACATAACCGCCTTTTTTGGCATTGGTTTCCTGGTGGCTATTATCCCTGTATAGGTCCCTGTAATCTGCGTATTCAAATTCGCCTGAAAGAAAAGTAAAGAACTCATTGTTAAAGCCTATGACTTCGCTGTAGCTCCTGAAGTTTTTGCCAAGCTTAACCAGTTGCCAGTCAGGGTTTGAAAACGGGTTTTGTCCCTTACTAAGGCCAATAAACTGTTCTGCCCGCCCGCCCCGCCAGCGGTATATGGATTGTTTGGGATCGCCCACGATCATAAGCGAACCTTTCTCTCCAGCCATATCCTGCCCCGCGAGCGCATTATCAATAAGGGGGATGAGGTTTTGCCACTGCATCTGCGAAGTATCCTGAAATTCATCAATAAAAAAATGGCGGTAGCGTTCCCCCAGCCTTTCATAGATAAAAGGTGCGGGCTGGTTTTGTATCTCTTTGTGGATTATAGCATTAAATTCAGCTATAGAAAGTATATTCTGTTCTTTTTGAATCTTTTCGAGCTCCAGGCTAATGGAATTTAACAAGGAGAGTGGAGTTATATTTTTCAGGAAAGCACTGTAAAAGTTAAGTTTTTCAAAGTTCTTATACGCCTTTTGCAACAGGGCCAGTATTTCGTCGAGAATACTTTCTATAACTGCACGGTCTGGTGCATTTTTATTAATGGCTACATCCTCGGGGATGTAATATTTTTTTTGGGTGCTGCTTAGTTCTCCGCGTTGTATACAGGCTATATGGTTGGGGAAAGTACCTCTGGAAAAAGATTTTGTATCAATGCCGTGGCTATCTATTATTTCACCAATCTGCCTGCCCAGCGCCCGGCATTCTTTGTTCAGGGCAGCCACTTTTTCCCGGAGTTTCTCTTTAATTGCGGGGAATTCTTCTACTGGCTTGTCCCTGAACTGGCCTACTTCGTTGCGGTGGTTTTCATTAACCAGCAGCTTTGCTATTTCAAACAGTTCGTAGGTTATATCCCAACTTTTGTCGTTATCAGTTTTATCTACCGAAAAGTCTACCAAAAGATTAGTCAGCACCTCATTTTCACCTGCTTTGGCAATTATGGCGTCAACCGCTTCATGCAGCAGGTTTTCTGTTTCTAATGAGACATCAAAAGTTACCGGCAGGTTCAGGTCATGTGCAAAAGCGCGGATTACTTTATGTGTAAATTTGTCTATGGTAGAAATATCGAAAGCCGCATAGTTGTGAATGATGTTTTTTATGATAGCACGTGCTTTGTTCTTTATTTTTGCAGGCAACAGCCCAGTTTCCATACTAATCTCGGTTAAAAGATTATTAGCTTTTTCATTAGGTTCATCTATTGAAAATTCCGAAAGATTACTAATAATCCTGTTTTTCATTTCTTCTACAGCCTTATTGGTAAAAGTTATAGCAAGAATTTTACGGTAGCCGTCATCAGTAGGGGACTGGAGGAGTATTTTCAGGTACTCCTTTACCAGCATATAGGTTTTACCGGAGCCGGCAGAAGCATTGTATATAGAAAAAGCAGGTTTTGTCACTATCAATAAAAGTTATGGGTTTTAAACGATAAAAATTATAACATAATCTTATTCTGTATAAAATTTAAAATTTCTAAATTTGGATAAATTTAGTATTAATCTTTTAAAAAACACCCATATTATGGCTTTTGAACTACCAAAACTTCCGTATGCTTACGATGCGCTTGAGCCCCACTTTGATGCACGCACTATGGAAATACACCACACCAAGCACCACAATGCCTATACTACTAACCTTAATGACGCCATCAAAGGTACTGACCTCGAAGGTAAAACTATTGACAACATACTTATTAACCTCGATATGAGCAATACTGCCGTGAGGAATAATGGTGGCGGGTACTATAACCACAACCTTTTCTGGCAGGTGCTTTCGCCTAAAGGTGGCGGGCAGCCAACCGGCGACCTTGAAGCGGCCATTGAAAAGGCATTTGGTTCTTTTGAAGAATTTAAGGCAAAGTTTGCCAAGGCTGCGGCTACCAGGTTTGGTTCAGGCTGGGCATGGCTTTGCGTACATCCCGGCGGGAAGCTGGAAATTTGCTCAACCGCAAACCAGGATAACCCTCTGATGCCAGAAATTGGCTGCGGCGGCACTCCAATATTGGGGCTTGATGTTTGGGAACACGCCTACTACCTGAACTACCAAAACAGGAGGCCTGACTACATAGAGGCTTTCTGGAATGTGGTAAACTGGGAAGAAGTGGCAAGGAGGTATGCCAACGAAAAATAAAATTTTCTATAAGAAAGGGCGCTTTAACAGCGCCTTTTTTTATTCCGTTTCATTATATTTATCCTGTAAACCGCTGATCATGAAAAAACTCCTGCTATTAATTTTAATTGTGCCTTTTTATTGTCTTGCGCAGGGCTATACCAGTTACTTTACCGGAAATACAAACAATATTACAACCGTTACTACGCCCGGTACCTGCCTTATGGGTGGCGCTACCGAAAATGATAATGCCATGATATGGCTGTTGCAGAAGGCAAACGGGGGCGATGTTGTGGTGCTGCGCACCTCGGGCAGCAACGGGTATAATAATTATTTTTATTCAGAACTTGGCGTTGCCGTTAATTCAGTTGAAACGCTTGTTATTACTTCAGCCACAGGGGCAACACATCCTTATGTGCTGGACAAGGTTGCCAATGCGGAACTTATATGGCTGGCCGGTGGCAACCAGTGGAATTACATAAGCTATTTTAAAGATAATGCCCTCGAAACGCTTCTTAATCAGCATGTGAACCAGAAAAATGCCCCTATTGGCGGTACCAGCGCAGGCATGGCTGTTTTAGGGCATAACTATTTTACTGCGCAAAATGGTACGGTAACTTCTGCGCAGGCGCTGGCCAACCCTTATCATCCCAACCTGACCCTGGGGGTACACGATTTTTTACAGATCCCTTTTATGTTTAATGTAATAACAGATACGCATTATGACAATCCTGACCGCAGGGGGAGGCATACAGCTTTCCTGGCCCGGCTTGTAGAGGACCATAATTTCCAGCCTAAAGGAATTGCCTGCAATGAATATGTGGCGGTGTGTATTGACGGTAACGGGCTTGCAAAAGTATATGGAGAATATCCTGCCTTTGAAGAATATGCTTATTTCCTCATGCCCAATTGTGAAAGCGGCTATATCGAAAACGGTATACCTGCCTGCCTGCCGGGGCAGCCACTGACATGGAGCTACCCTACCGGTGCGCTTAAAGTGTATAAGGTTCCCGGAACTGCTGATGGCACTAACACGTTTGACCTTTCTGACTGGTATAGTGGCAATGAAACAGGAGGGGTATGGCAGCACTGGAATATTACAAACGGTAATCTAGATATTTCTCCGGGTACTGCGCCCCAGGATTGCCTCCTGCGCAACCGTCAATTTGCCCAGGAACACGCTATTTCACCAAACCCTTTTCATGGCCACATATACATTACAGGTGGCGCTTCGTATGTAATCATAACAGATATGTCCGGAAGGCAGGTGTTCCACGGTGCTGTACCCGCAGATATTGTTGACACTTCTGCACTTCAGCCCGGTATCTATATTATCAGCATTGAAAAGGAGGGAAAGATGTTGACAAAGAAAATGATAAAAAAATAAAAAAGGGAAAACATTGTTTTCCCTTTTTTGCCCCCAAAAATACCGTAAAACTAATTTACTATGCTATTTTGTGTAAAAATAGGCCAAACAGCTATACACTGCAAATGTTTTAGATGAAATACAAGAACAATCGTTGAAATGTAAAAACAGCTTGTAATAAAATTACTGTATCCTATATAATAAAAGAAGCGGAAAGTGTTAGTTTCCGCTTTCTTGCCCCCAAAAATACCGTAAAATAAATTTACTAATGCTATTTTGATGTAAAAGTAAATTTTTTATAAAGATGCTCCAACTTTTTTAGATAAAAAACACTAAAAACTCGTTGAAATACCATATTTAACAATAATTAACAGTTGCTAATAAGCTCTCGCATCATTACCTTCATAGAAGTTTATAAACGCTCTATTGACTACCCTGTTACCCCCGGCAGTAGGATAGTTACCCGTAAAATACCAGTCACCAAGGTTCTTAGGGCAAGCCTTGTGCAGGTTATCCACATTCTGGAAAATAATTTTTACTTCGGAATTTATATCTTCTGTGGTAAGCATTTCCGCAATCTTATCCGATATTTCCTGGTCGGTAAACGGCGCATAGAAATCTTTTACATAGTTTACCACCTCATTGTCAGGCAGGTTTTCCTGTGCCTTACTCTTTTTGTACACTTCTTCTGTTATATGTTCAAGCCCGCGCTCTTTGAGCAGTTGGTGCGCCGCCTGGAACGCAATGAAATTTTCAAGCTTAGCCATATCAATACCGTAACAGTCGGGGTAGCGTATCTGCGGGGCAGAGGATACCACCACAATCCGTTTTGGGTTTAGCCTGTCCAGCATTTTGAGGATGCTCATTTTCAGCGTTGTGCCTCGCACAATACTATCGTCAATAATAACAAGGTTATCTTCAGGCTTAATTACGCCATACGTAACATCATACACATGCGCCACAAGATCGTCACGGCTGCTGTCTTCGGTAATAAAGGTACGCAGCTTTGCATCTTTAATGGCTATTTTCTCTGTCCGGATCTTAACCGACAGCAGTTCCTGCAGGGTATCAGCAGTAAGGGATTCCTTCCGCTTTAAAATCTCGTTGGTTTTACGCTGGTTCAGGAAGTCCTGTGCGGCCTCAACCATGCCAAAAAAAGATGTTTCGGCAGTATTGGGTATGTAGGAGAAAACAGTATTATCCGTATCATTTCCAATAGCTTCCAGCACCTGTGGCAGTACCAGCCTGCCTAATGCCTTACGTTCCTCATAGATTTCGGCATCACTGCCCCGGGAGAAATATATCCGCTCAAATGAGCATGCTTTTTTAGGAAGTGCGGGTATAATTTCCTCAATACGGATGCTGCCGCTCTTTTTAATGATGATAGCATGCCCCGGCGCAAGTTCGTGTACCTCTTCAAACGGCACATTAAAAACAGTCTGGATGACAGGCCGCTCCGAAGCTACCACGGCAATTTCGTCATCTTTATAGAAGTAAGCCGGACGTATGCCTGCCGGATCTCGAAATACAAACGAGTCGCCATGCCCCAGCAAGCCTGCCATAGCATAGCCGCCGTCCCAAAACTTGGAAGATCTTTTCAGAATCCTCACAATATTCAGCCTTTCAGAAATAACAGAGGATGCTTCCTGCTTGTTATAGCCTTCGTTCTTGCAGTCCTGGTAAAGCTCGCTCACCTCGTCATCAAGAAAATGGCCTATATTCTCCATCACGGTAACCGTATCGGCCAGTTCCTTTGGGTGCTGCCCTAATTCTACAAGGTTGTTGAACAGCTGGGTAACATTGGTCATATTAAAGTTGCCTGCCACAATAAGGTTGCGGTGCATCCAGTTGTTCTGGCGCAGGAAAGGGTGCACGCTTTCAATGCTGTTCTTTCCGAAAGTACCATAACGGACATGCCCCAGGAAAACTTCGCCTATGTAAGGGATATGTTCCTTCTGCAGCGCCACATCATCATTATATTCCGGATGAAGCTGCAGCTCCTCATTAATGCGCCCGTTTATTTGTGCAAATATGTCCTGTATGGGCTGCTGCTGGTTAGAGCGGATGCGGCTTATATAGCGCTGCCCCGGCTTAACATCCATTTTGATGCTTGCAAAACCGGCGCCGTCCTGCCCGCGGTTGTGCTGCTTTTCCATGAGCAGGTACATTTTTTGTATGCCGTAAAAAGCGGAGCCGTACTTTTCTTTATAGTATTCCAGCGGCTTAAGAAGCCTTAGCATTGCAATACCACATTCGTGTTTTATTGCGTCACTCATAATAGTTGTGTTGTTGTAGTTATCTATTAAAAAAAGCCCCATACTGAGGCTTAGTTATTTATTTTGCTGTTTCGAGCGCTATATCAAACTGCGTAAGTGCCCTGAACTGCTGCAGGCGTTCCAGCACCTCTTCTTTGTGCAGGCGCACCATGCGTTGTGTACCGAATTCTTCTACACAAAATGATGCCATGTTGCTTCCGTATATAATAGCATTCTTCATATTTTCAAATGAGATGTTCTCACTCTGCGCAATATAGCCTGTAAAGCCGCCGGCAAAGGTGTCCCCGGCTCCTGTAGGGTCAAATACTTCCTCAAGCGGGAGTGCCGGCGCAAAGAACACATGCCTGTTATGGAACAGCAACGCCCCATGCTCGCCTTTTTTGATCACTACATATTTAGGGCCCATTTCATGAATTTTGGCAGCCGCTTTCACAAGCGAATATTCGCCTGACAGCTGGCGTGCCTCCTCGTCATTAATCGTTATAACATCTACGCGCTTCATTACCTGCAATAACTCTGCCAAAGCACAGTCCATCCAGAAGTTCATGGTGTCAAGCACCACCAGTTTGGGCTGTCCCTCCATCTGGTCCAGCACGCTGCTCTGTATCAGGGGGTGCAGGTTGCCCAGCATAACTACATCGGCATCGTTAAAATTTTGAGGCACAACAGGCTTAAAGTCAGCCAGTACGTTAAGTTGTGTCTCTAAGGTATCGCGCGAGTTAAGGTCGTTATGGTAGCGGCCACTCCAGAAAAAAGTTTTGCCACCTTTAACCACCTCAAGGCCCGATACATCAATTCCCCTGTTTATAAGCATATCAATATACTCTTGCGGGAAGTCCTCGCCAACTACTGATACTATTGCCGATTTTACATTAAAAAACGAGGCTGAAAGGCCTATATAGGTACCGGCACCGCCCAGGATTTTATCGGTTTTTCCAAAAGGTGTTTCAATAGCATCAAAAGCTACGGTTCCTACAATCAGTAATTTGTTCATAAACAGGATGAAAATTTTGAAGCGGCAAAGATACAGTTTATATTCCAAAAGGCAAATTATCAAAGCTAAAAGCGCATTGTTGTCCGGAACATCGCTGCCTGTCATTAAGTATATACAGGTGCACCACAATTATTTGGCATAAGTTTAATATTAAAGAAGAAACATGGATTTATTTATGTAAAATAACAGAAGCTGTTTATTTTTGTGCCTGGCGCTTTTATCTTAAGTAGCCATAATAAAAAAGGAATAGTCAGGCTGGGCAATGGGAGTAAACTGGGCAGGGGGAGTGCATTTTAAGTACTGACATACATGATAATTATCCGGAGTGTTAATTTACACATTATGAAAAAAATAATACTTTTAACTGTAAGCCTGATGGGAATATCTGCTTCCGCGCAACAAACCATGGCACCCGAACTGCTTTGGAAACTGGGCCGTGTGAGCGCCCTGGGCCTCAGCAAAGACGGCAAGAACGTAGTGTATAAAGTCTCAACGCCTTCGGTTAAAGACAATAAATCAGCTTCAAAATACTACACCGTGCCGGTTGCAGGCGGGGCAGCCACTGAAATCAAGGAATATAAGGAGCTGCTGAAGGACAGGTATGTGTCGCCTGATGGCAGGCTTTTCCTGCACCACAAAGAAGTAAAAGTGGAGAAAGTACTGGGTAAGGATTATTATCCGGAGCTGGAAAAATCTACCGCGCAGGTATATAACGGCCTCAACTACCGCCACTGGGACACCTGGAATGACGGAACCTACAACCACGTAGGTTTTTCGCCCGTAAATGACAAGGATAACTTTACTGACATTATGCCCGGCGAACCTTATGATTCCCCGCAAAAACCTTTCGGTGGTGAAGAAGATTATACATGGTCGCCCGACGGGAAAAGCATTATTTATGTAGCTAAAAAGAAAGCAGGCACCGAATATGCCGTGAGTACCAATACTGACTTATACGGGTATAACCTTGAAACGAAACAGACCGTTAATCTTACACCAAACAACCCGGGGTATGATACTAATCCGAATTTCTCGCCGCAAGGCTATTTGACCTGGCTGCAGATGAAGCGTGACGGCTATGAGGCCGACAAAAATGATATTATTGTACGTGTAAACGGCAAAGACATTAACATAACTGCGGGCTGGGACGGTACTGTTGACAGCTTTACGTGGAGCAGCGACGGCAAAAAGATATACTTCAGCGCACCGGTTGACGGCACCAAACAGCTATTTGAGGTGGCTTTTTCGGCAACGGCTACAGCTTTTACCATAAAGCAGGTTACAGATGGTATGTTCGATATAAATACCATTGTTGATTTTACAGGCTCCAAAGTAATTGTGGAAAGGGCGGATATGAACGACGCCACAGAAATATTCAGCTATGACATGAAAACAAAAAAATGGCAGCAGCTTACGCATGTTAATGATGCCATATATTCAGGTATTGCCCTGAGCCGCACCGAAAAGCGGTACGTTACCACTACCGATGGTAAGAAGATGCTGGTATGGGTTATCCTGCCGCCAAACTTTGATGCTAATAAAAAATACCCGGCTATACTGTACTGCCAGGGCGGACCGCAAAGCGCGCTCACGCAGTTTTACTCGTACAGGTGGAATTTCCAGCTTATGGCTGCCAATGGCTATATAGTGGTAGCGCCTAACCGCCGCGGCATGCCGGGACACGGGGTGCAATGGAACGAACAGATCAGCAAAGACTGGGGTGGCCAGGTAATGGAGGATTACCTTTCGGCTATTGACAATGTAGCCAAAGAGCCTTATGTAGATAAAACCCGCTTAGGGGCTGTAGGGGCCAGCTACGGTGGCTATTCGGTGTTCTACCTTGCAGGCATACACAATAAGCGCTTTAAAACATTTATTTCGCACTGTGGTGTTTTTAACCTGCAAAGTATGTATGGCACTACAGAAGAAGTGTTCTTCACCAACTGGGACAGCGGCGGGCCCTATTGGGAGAAGGACAATGCCGCAGCGCAAAAAACCTATTCGCAGTTTAATCCTGTTAACATGGTAGCGAAGTGGGACACACCGATACTCATTATTCAGGGTGGTATTGATTACCGGGTGCCTATCGGGCAGGGGCAGGAAGCTTTCCAGGCTGCACAGCTAAGGGGCATCAAAAGCAGGTTTATACTTTTTCCTGATGAGAACCACTGGGTGCTGAAGCCGCAAAACGCACTGGTGTGGCAGCGTGAATTTTTCGGGTGGCTAAAGGAAACATTGTAACATTTTTACAGCCGCGGTTTTGTAACTTTTACCTAACTTTACCGACCCATTCCGTAAACTAACATTAAACTCTATGCATAAAACAATTATTAAGCCGCTTATAGCAGCCTCAGTGCTTTTAGGCGGTATCAGCCAGGGTATGGCGCAGGACTACCTTGTAAACTCATTAAAAAATAACCAGAGCGCCAACAGCAAGGAAGCATTTAAATTTACTGATGTAATAAATATAGAAAATACACCCGTAAAAAACCAGGGATCGTCAGGAACCTGCTGGAGCTATTCGGCTAACTCATTCCTTGAATCAGAAATGATACGCATGGGCAAACAGCCTGTTGAAATATCACAGATATATACCGCCCGCAACGCTTATATTGAAAAAGGCAAAAATTATGTGCGCATGCACGGTGCCATTACACTGGGCGATGGCGGTGCGCTGCACGATGTAATAAACATGTATGCCAAGTATGGCGCCCTGCCACAAAGTGTGTACACCGGGCTTAACTATGGCACAACCACCAATAAGTTTGCCGAAATGCAGGCCATGGCACAGGGCGTGCTGGAAGCTGCTGTTAAAAATCCCAATGGCGAGCTTAGCCCTAACTGGATAAAAGCCTACACTGCCATACTGGATACTTACCTTGGGCAGGTACCGGAAACTTTTGAGTGGAAAGGCAAGAAATATACACCGCAAACATTTGCCAAAGAAGTAATAGGCATCAACCCGGCTGATTATGTGGAGATCTCATCATTCAAAGAATATCCTTACTATAGTAAATTCGTTTTGATGGTGCCGGACAACTGGTCGCTGGACCAGGTGTATAATGTAAAAATGAACGACCTGACTGACATTATTGATAACGCCCTTAAAAAAGGCTATACAGTTGGCTGGGCGGGCGATGTAAGCGAAAAAGGCTTCAGCTGGAAGAACGGCGTAGCCTATATTCCTGCAAAAAATGTGGCTGACATGACTGCCGAAGAAAAAGACGCCCTTTTTGCAGGCCCTAAAGCTGAGCTCGAAATTACGGAAGATATGCGCCAGGCAGCTTTTGACAATTACCAGACACAGGATGACCACGGCATGCATATAGTAGGCCTTACAAAAGACCAGAACGGCAAAGAATACTATATCATAAAAAACAGCTGGGGTGCAAGCAATGACTATAAAGGTTACATGTACATGACCAAGAATTTTGTCAAATACAAAACAACCGCAATCCTTTTAAATAAAGGAGGCCTTACCAAAGACATGGCTAAAAAACTGGAAATCAAATAATATACACCATACACAAATACCAATCGCCCCATAATCCCCGGGAGATTTTTTTATGCGTAAAAATATTTAGAAGTAAAGCAGTATCAGCCCCCATTGCCGGGCAGAACAGAGTGTGCGGCATACATCATAAAATTAATATGATTAGCACTCATGGGCTTATTGTTTATCTGGAGCGGGAGGCTCCTGGGAATTTTTATAAACGTATTTCGCNATCCCCGGGAGATTTTTTTATGCGTAAAAATATTTAGAAGTAAAGCAGTATCAGCCCCCATTGCCGGGCAGAACAGAGTGTGCGGCATACATCATAAAATTAATATGATTAGCACTCATGGGCTTATTGTTTATCTGGAGCGGGAGGCTCCTGGGAATTTTTATAAACGTATTTCGCGCTGTACGCTATATCTCCCCGCCGCGAAAGCAGGCGGCGGGGAGGATGCCGCTCCCATCGCGGCTAGCAGTTTTCTTTAGTACAGAAAGTGTAACCGGAAGACAGGATTACTGCCCGGCCGCAATGCCCTTCCGCTGCGTGAGTGCCGGCCCCATTCCTAATTCCTCCCATTCTCTTCCGGATACAGCATGTACACCGGGTCGCTCTGCCAGTATGCTTTAGTATCGGCATCCATAATAGTGAGCGGCCCTTTAAACGCCGCCCCGGTATCTACATTCCATACATTGGCCCTGTTTACGGGTACGGTTTCCCCTATACGTGTAACAGGGGTATGCCCTATAAAAATTTCTTTATACAAAGTAAACCGCTTGGGGTAGAACGGGCTGTTGTGGTCCAGCGACTTATCAAGCGCCAGGGCAGTTTCCCAAAGCGTACGCTCCCAATAAAACATCCGTGTAAAATATTCATGCTTCACACCGTTCAGGTTAGTGAAGCCGGCATGTACAAACAGGCGGTTGTTGTCGTCCAGGTAATAATCCTCAAGGCTTTCCAGGAACAATATATGCACCTGCCGCTTTTCTTCGGGCACATCTTTATATTTGCTTGTGGTAAGCTGCCCGCCGTGCGTAAACCATTCTTCAGTATACTCGCCCGTCTTCAGCCAGGAGAGCAGCAGGTCATCATGGTTGCCCCGCATAAATATGCAGCGGTGCGTCCGTTTAAGCCGAATAAGGAAATCAATAACTTCGGGCGACTGCCCCCAGCCGTCCACATAATCGCCCAGGAAAATCAAAAGGTCGTTCTGGGTAACCTCTGCTCGTTCCAGTAGCTGCAGCAGCGCTTTGTAGCTTCCGTGGATGTCTCCAATAATTAGTGTTCGCATCGTACAATAAAAAGTTCCCGTTTTTGTAAAGCTAAATGTATTAAATTGTATTCACAACCTTACATGGTATACAACTAAAAAATTAACTACGAAAAAACAATTACTTTCCCTTTTTCTGCTTTTATCCTTCAGTGGCTTCGCACGGCTGGCACCAGAAGTTTTGAAGGAAGGTGGCCCAGGCCGGGCTGGACAACCGTTAATGTAAGCGGCTCTACATCCTAGAGGCCTTACTGTTATTGGCGGCTACGCCAGCATAACCGCGGCTTATATTCATGGAGCAGGCGATTTTGAAGCGGAAGACTGGCTGATATCACCGCATTTTATCGTGCCTGAACAAAATATATTTATTAAATGTGACTACTTCACGGGGTGCTGCCCACTACAAAATCATAAAGCAATAATGAAGTTTAAGATGCCGCGTACTTCATTTTACGGAGTACGCGCATCGCTTCCTTAAAAGCAATATATACAGCCTCACCGGGCAGGGCTTTCAGCAGCGGCTTGGCATCAGCCAGCCTTTGCTTGGCATCATCAAATCCGTTCAGGTAGCAAAGCATGAGCGTTGAAGGCAAATTTTCCAGGTCTTTATGCTCGCGTTCGGATAGTGCCACACCTTTTTCAAGCTTGTCTAGCAGTGCAAGGTTAGCGTTGTAAATGTGGTACATCATACGGCGGTTATACTGTGGCGGCTCAAACAAAAGTGTTGAGTTAATATTATAATAGCCGTTTTCCTGGAACCTTATACTTACTTCCTCAAGCGGGTAGTAACTGGTTTTGTCATTAAGCCCCAGCGCCACATATTCCGTTATGGAAAAGCTGTCTTCATCATAACTGATGCTCACTTCATCAAGCGCAGAATAAAAGAGCTTTACCTGCTCATTTATCAGTTCAATATCAACCCGGGAGTAGTAGGTTTTGCCTTTAACTACTTTTTTATGCCCTGCCCAGCACACCACAAACAATTCTTTAAAAACCTTGTGCCTGGCTGTCATGTCCTTGTGCCGGTTGTTTATAAAGTCAAGCACACCATCAAGCGTGTGTGCAATACTGTTGCGCGAGTTATTTTCAATTTCATTCACGGTTTCGGCGTTGACTGAAACAAAAGGCCCTGCATCATCAACAGGTATGGAGTTGCTGCCACGCCTCATAAAAATAGTACCTGCCGGTATGGTATATATATTCTTTTTAAAATAAGAGGTGCGGTTGTTCGGCTTTATGGTTACAAGGCCTATAACCTTGTCTTTCGGCAGGCTGGGAAAAGGAACATTTTCATATTGTATTATGGGCGGATTTTCCAGAAAAGCGTTTACAAGGTTTTGTATACGGCTATCGTCATAAAAATCAGTTCCGGTAAGGGCGTTGCTGTGGTCTTCCACCCCCACTACAATATATGAATTATTGAAAGGGTTAGAGTTGGAAAGCGCACAGATATGCTTTACAAACTTAGCCTTGCCCTCTTTGGTGTGCAGGTTCAGCTGGCGCTTCTTGTCATAAAAGCTGCTCTCATCATTATGAGCCAGCAGGTTTTTTATGAGAAGGCGTTTATTGAGCATGTTTAAGGTTGTGAGTTATGGGTTGTAGTTTTGGGGTTGCTAAACTTACTGCCTTTGTTATTTGATGAATTAAGGCAAGACATAAAAGAGCCCAACATTTTGCTTTCAGTCTCAGCTTTTTGATAAAGAATATCGAATTGCGGCTGTGATATGTGCTTCTTGTCAAGGCTTCGATATAACTGGGATTTTAATTTCCCGCATGAACCTTTAGAAATACTTAAAAACTGTATAAATTCTCTATTTCCGTTTCTTTCAAAGCCTTCGGCAATATTATCCATAATTGATCCGCAAGAAAGGCTCATTTGGTTCTTAAGCTCAAAATCCTTTTGTAACGAAGTTTCTTCTATGAGGTTCCAAACATCGCGGCATATTTCTCTTGCAAGCTGCCAAACCTGTAAATCCTCAAAACGATCAATTTTTGCCATAAATATTTTTTAACTATTCTAACCCGCACCTCTCAATCCGCAATTTTCTTAACCTGCGTTGCCGAAGCCTGTGCAGTGGGTAATACAATTAAATCAGCAATATTTACATGATAAGGCCTTGTCACCACAAACGTAATAATATCTGCAATATCTTCCGGCTTTAAAGGCTCAAAGCCTTTATAAACACTGGCTGCCCGTTCAGTATCGCCTTTAAAGCGCACCTGGCTGAATTCGGTTTCCACCATACCCGGATTTATGGCGCCTACACGTATGCCATATTGGTTAAGGTCCATGCGCATACCCTGGTTCAGCGCGTCAACTGCATGTTTGGTAGCGCAGTACACATTTCCGTTGGGATATACCTCCTTGCCCGCAATCGAACCAATATTGATGATGTGCCCGCTCCTTCGCTCTGCCATGCCGGGTATTACGGCCTGCGAAACGTATAAAAGCCCTTTCACATTAATATCAATCATCATGTCCCAGTCGGCCACATCACCGGTTTCAATAGGGTCAAGCCCATGTGCGTTACCGGCATTGTTTATCAAAATATCTATTTTTTTGAATTCATCAGGTATAGAAGCAATAGCCTCATCGGTTGAACGGCGGCTGCGTACGTCAAAGTTCAGCGTATGCACCATGGTAAGTCCTGATAGCTCATCCTGCACTTCAGCGAGCCTGTCATCCCTGCGCCCGCAAAGCACCAGCCTGAAGTGGTTTTTGGCAAAATATCTTGCTGTAGCCCTTCCTATACCACTGGTTGCCCCTGTTATTAACGCTGTTTTCATTTCAGTTTAGTAGATTTTAAGATTTTATATTTTTCAGACTTTAATGTAATTTTTATTTGTAGCTGCTCACGGAAAACGGTGACTGCCCGCTAAGTTAAGGTACCTTTGTACCCATGCTTTCCGTCCAGATGGCAAACCAGTCCTGCAGTTCCAGGTTAATCTCTGTAGCCTTTACCTGCAACGCAAGGCGTTCTGCGCTGCATGACCCGCTTACAGGAATTATACCGGCAGGGTGGCGTAATATCCAGGCCAGCAAAATTACATCCGCAGGCATTTCATACTTAGCTACCAACGCTGCCAAAAGCAGCTTCAGCCTTTGGGCCTGTTCATTATCAGTTTTAAAAACGGAGCCAATAGGGCTCCAGGCCAGCGGGCGGATCTTATTCACCATCATATAGTCCAGGCTGCCATCAAGCATGGGCTGGTAGGCAGTGGCTGAAAATTCTATCTGGTTAACCGATACCTCTACCCTTGAGCGGATAAGGTCGGTCTGGCTGTTGGTAAAGTTAGAAAGGCCAAAACTGCGTATTTTCCCGTCTGATTTCAGTTTTGTAACCGCTTCGGCAATCTCGTCAGGGTGCATCAGCGGGCTGGGCCGGTGTAGCAGCAGCAGGTCTAAATAATCGGTTTGCAGGTGCCGCAATGAATTTTCGGCTGACCATATAATGTATTCTTTTGAGTAATCATAATGCTTCACCTTGTTTTGGCGGCTGCCAAGCGTGTGCTGTATCCCGCATTTACTGATGAGTTGTATGCTTTCCCGTGCAATGCCGCTTTGCTTAAATGCCTCCCCGAATTCTGATTCAGTGGTGTACCCGCCGTAAATATCGGCGTGGTCAAATGTGGTGATGCCAAGGTCGAGGCACGACTTTATAAGTGAAGCCATCTGCCCGGTGGTAAAGGCTGCTTTCCACACCCCCCAGTTCATGGTACCGGCAATAACCGGCGAAAAGGTAATATTCATTTTAATCAGACAAAATTTATACTTAAAGTGTAACGTTTCCGTTGTAACAGGTGTCAAATAGCGACACGCCGCCTAAAATTAGCAAAACTATGCCTATAACAGGGCTGCAGGCATCAATTAGAGCAATGTTTTAACATTACCTTAACAACCGCAAAATAAACTTAGGCAATGCATTTGCAATGTAAAAAAAGCTTATTAAATTCACACTCCAAAAATTAATAAAAATGGAAGAAAATACTTCAACTTTAGACATAAGGGCAATTAACGAGAAAATAGAAAGGGAAAGCGCTTTTGTGGACCTCCTCGTCATGGAGATGAACAAAGTAATAGTGGGGCAAAAGCACATGATAGAGCGCCTGCTGATAGGCCTTCTGGGCCAGGGGCATATATTGCTCGAAGGTGTGCCCGGCCTTGCCAAAACACTGGCTATAAACACACTTTCGCAGGCGGTGCACGGCACATTCAGCCGTATACAGTTTACGCCTGACCTGCTTCCTGCCGATGTGGTGGGAACCATGATATATAATATTAAGCAGAATGAATTTTCTATAAAAAAGGGGCCAATATTTGCCAACTTCGTGCTGGCTGACGAGATAAACCGCGCGCCGGCCAAGGTGCAGAGTGCCCTGCTTGAGGCCATGCAGGAAAAGCAGGTAACTATTGGCGAACAAACCTTTAAGCTGGAAAAGCCGTTCCTGGTTATGGCTACGCAAAACCCCGTGGAGCAGGAAGGGACCTACCCGCTGCCCGAAGCGCAGGTTGACCGTTTTATGCTAAAGGCTGTAATTGATTATCCTAAAATGGAAGATGAGCGCCTTGTAATACGCCAAAACCTTGCAGGGTCTTATGACAAAGTGAACCAGGTGGCAAGTATTGAGCAGATACTGAGGGCACAGCAGGCCGTACGCGAGGTATATATGGACGAAAAGATTGAGAAGTATATACTAGACCTGGTGTTTGCTACCCGCTACCCTGAAAATTATAAGCTGTCAGGGCTCAAGCCGCTTATTAGTTTCGGCTCATCACCAAGGGGAAGCATCAACCTTGCCATGGCGGCCAAATGCTATGCCTTTATAAAGCGCCGCGGCTTTGTTATCCCCGAAGACGTAAGGGCCGTAGTGCACGATGTACTACGCCACAGGATAGGCATTACCTACGAAGCCGAAGCTGAAAATGTTACGTCGGTTGATATCATCAATAAAATTGTGAATGAAGTTGAAGTACCATAACAAGTTACAAAGTTTGAATGTTGAAGGTTTTTCAGGCTCAACTTTATAACTTTCAACTTTATAACTTTCAACTTTATAACATTCAACAGTAGATGGATACAAAAGAGCTTTTAAGTAAAGTACGTAAAATAGAAATAAAGACGCGCAGGCTGAGCGACCACATTTTTTCAGGGGAATACCATACCTCTTTTAAAGGGAGGGGTATGACCTTTAGTGAAGTGAGGCAGTACCAGTTTGGCGATGATGTGCGCGCTATAGACTGGAATGTTACGGCACGCTACAACGAGCCTTTTGTTAAAGTGTTTGAGGAAGAAAGGGAGCTTACCATGATACTTATGGTTGATGTAAGCGGCTCGGAGAGCTTCGGCACAAAGAACCAGTTTAAAAAAGACATTGTTATTGAAATAGCTGCCACCATGGCGTTTTCGGCTACGCAAAATAACGACAAGATAGGCCTCATCCTTTTTTCTGACCGTGTGGAACTGTATATTCCTCCTAAAAAAGGAAAATCGCATGTGTTGCGCATCATACGCGAACTGATTGAATTTAAGCCCCAAAGCAACCGCACTGATATTTCGCAGGCGCTTAAATTCCTCTCAGGCACCCAGAAAAAAAGGGCCATAGTATTCCTTATCTCTGATTTTATGGCAGATGATTATGAGCGTACGCTAAAAATAGCAGGTAAAAAGCATGATGTTACCGGGGTGCGCGTATATGATATAAGGGAAGAAAAAATGCCTGATATAGGGATAGTGAATATGACCGACGCCGAGACAGGAGAGACAATACTGGTAAACACCGGCTCAAAGTCCGTAAGGCTGCAATATGAAAAGTACTATCAGGACAGGGTACAATATTTTAAGGAAACCTTCAGCCGTTGCGGTTCGGGTGCCGTAAGTACCCGCGTTGATGAGTCATACGTAACAAAGCTCCTCGGCTATTTTAAATCAAGAAGCTAAATTATTGCTGCCAGTGCCAAAAACAATGAACATAAAAAAATTATTCACAATACTGCTGGTTTTGCTTGCCACTCCTTTGTGGGCACAGCAAAAGCCATTACAGGCTGCTATTGATTCTGCCAGGATAAAAATAGGCTCGCAGGCCAACCTTACCATAAAAGCCACAGTTGACACTGCTGCCACAGTGCGTTTTCCTGAAGGCAGGAATTTCGGCCGGCTGGAGGTGCTGGAGTCTTATCCGGTTGATACCGTAAAAAAAGGCGCAATATATGAGCTGGTAAAAAAATACGGGCTTACCCAGTTTGATTCCGGCCGCTACATTATCCCTCGCCTGCCGGTGGTCATAAACAACAAGATGGTTTATACTGACTCCCTCCGCCTGGAAGTGAAAGACGTAAAGGTAGACACCGTAAAGCAGCAGATGTTTGATATTAAGCCCGTTATAGCCGCACCCTCTGCTTTTGGCTGGCTGTGGTATATTGTGGCGTTGCTGGCCCTTGCAGCTTTAGGTGCCGGAATTTGGTGGTATGTAAAGAAGCGAAAGGCACAGCCTAAAAAAGAAAAAGAAGTATTTGCCACGCCGATTGAAAAAGCAACCGCCAAACTTAAAAACCTGGAGAAAAAAGAGCTGCTGCAGCGTGGCGCGATAAAAGATTATTACAGCGAACTGACTGATATTGCTCGCATCTACATTGAAGAGGCCATACACATACCGGCTATGGAAAGCACTACCTCTGAGCTTATTGATGCCATGCGTGGGGCAGTGCAGCGGCGGAAAATGAGGCTTTCCCAAGAAACCTTTGAGCAACTTGAAAGGGTATTGCGCACTGCCGATATGGTGAAATTTGCCAAGTCGCGCCCTATGGATTTTGAAATTGCCGAAGACCGAGACGGGATAGAAAAAGCGATTGTGGTTATCGACAAGTCCATACCACAGGAAACAGAAGATGAAGAGGCGCTGGCAAATGAAATCCTCATGGCCCAGCGCCTGAAGAAAAAGCGCAGGAAACGCGTAATAATCGGCGTTTCAGTTTCAGCTTTCATCCTTCTACTGGCAGGTATTTTCTTCACAGGGCGCTATATCCGGGACAATGTACTGGGCCGCCCTCTTAAAGACCTGCTTGACAAAGAATGGGTAACCAGTGAATATGGCGTGCCTCCGGTTAAGATAGAAACGCCTGAAGTACTGAAACGGTTTAAGGATGAGAAAGTACTCAACAACCTGCCGCCGAATGTAAGTTCTTATCAAAAATTTAGTTATGAAGGCTTTGTTAATAATCTGCATATTGTAGTTGTGACAAACACATTTAAAGAGCCTGTGCAGATAGATCCTGAAAAAGCTGTTAATGGTGAACTTGCTGCTTTTGAAAAAAATTTCAAGGCAAGGAACATAGTTACTAAAATGGAAGAATTTACCAGTGACAAAGGCTTTAAAGGCATGCGTGCTTCCGGTACGATGACCATAACCATACCGCTAACAGGCAAAGAGGCAAAAGTATTTTATAATATTCTCCTGTTTACACAGCCTACAGCAGCCCAGGAAGTAATTATATTTCATGAAGAAGGTGATACGGATGCCGAAAAGATCACCGAGCGGATTTTAAACTCAGTTGAACTGGCAAAAGCAGTACAGTAAATGGATAAGGTAACATTTTTACATCCGGGCTTCTTCTGGCTTTTCTTAGCCTTGCCACCGGCAATTGCCTGGTATATCTGGAAACGGAAGCAACAGCAGGCCACGCTAACAGTCAGTTCGCTTAGAGGCTTTAAGGCAGGGCCTTCATTGCTGGCCAGGCTCCAGCCTGTGCTTTTCGCGTTTCGCATACTTGCGCTTAGCGCAGCTATAATAGCCATGGCCCGGCCGCGAAGTGTTGATGTAAACAGCAAAATAAGGACCACCAGGGGTATAGATATAGTAATGGCTATAGACGTATCCGGGAGTATGCTGGCACGCGACCTCAAGCCTAACCGCCTTGAGGCCCTGAAAGAAGTAGCTGCTGATTTTGTTGACGCCCGCCCTAATGACAGGATTGGCCTGGTGGTATATGCGGGCGAAAGCTATACCAAAACGCCTGTAACCAGCGATAAGGAACTGGTAAAGGAAGCTATAAAGTCAATAAAATACGATGATGCCGTGCTGCAGGATGGCACGGGTATTGGCGTAGGGCTTGCAACGGCCATTAACAGGCTTAAAGACAGCAAAGCCAAAAGCAGGGTTATCATCCTGCTTACAGATGGTGTTAACAATGCCGGCTTTATTGACCCGCGTATGGCTTCGGAAATAGCTAAAGAATATGGCATTAAAGTATATACAATAGGCATAGGTACCAACGGCAATGCCGAAATGCCTTATGCAAAAAGGCCTGATGGTCGCTTTGAGTACCGGGTAATGAAAGTGGAAATAGACCAGGAACTCATGAAGCAGATTGCGCGCACTACTGATGGCAAATACTTCCGCGCCACCAGCAACCGCTCGCTTAAAGCCATATATGAAGATATTAATAAGCTGGAAACAACAGAGATATCAGAGCAGAAGTTTTATAATTATGATGAAAAGTTCAGGCCTTTCCTTCACTTCGCACTGGGCCTGTTGTTGGCTGAAATAGTAATCAGGAAAACAGTTTACAGAAGCTTTATTTAATTATGTACGAGTTAGACGACCCTAAATACCTGTACCTGCTGGCAATAGTACCTCTACTACTGCTGCTGTTCCTGTATGAACTGTACTGGAAAAACAAAAAGCAGAAAGAGTTCGGGGATGCCGAACTGGTAAAAAAACTGAGCCCGGACAGGTCTGTATTCAAGTCGGCGCTAAAGTTTACCGTATTAATGCTGGCAGTGTCAGGCATAGTAATTGCTTTGGTGAATCCCAAAATAGGCTCTAAGATGGAAACCGTGAAGCGAGAGGGTATCGACATTGTTTTTGCCATAGATGTATCCAGAAGTATGCTGGCCGAAGACGTAGCGCCTAACCGGCTTGAGAAAAGCAAACAGATAGTATCGCAGATTATCAACCAGCTTGGTACCGACAGGATAGGTATTATCGGCTATGCCGGAAGCGCCTACCCTGTATTGCCTATAACTACTGATTACAGTGTGGCGAAGATGTTCCTGCAGAGCATGAATACTGACATAGTGTCATCGCAGGGTACGGCTATTGCCGATGCTATTGAGCTTGCGGGCACTTTTTTTGATGACCCGAATACAAGCAGGCTGGTAATCCTGGTTTCTGACGGGGAAGACCACGGCGAAGGCAGCGAGGAAGCCGCTGAAAAAGCACGTGAAAAAGGTATAAAAATAATTACCATAGGAATGGGTACTGAAAAAGGTGGGCCGATTCCCCTAAAGCGGAATGGCGTTACCGAGAGCTTTAAACGTGACAGCAACGGTGAGGTAGTGGTTACAAAGCTCTACCCTGATGCCCTTAAAGCTATTGCTGCCCGTACAAAAGGCGGTTATATATATGGCGGTAGCTCAAGGCAGGTAACGGATTATATTAAAAATGCCCTGCAGAATATAGAAAAAACAGAATTTGAGGCAAAACAGGTAGCAACGTATGAATCACAGTACCAGTGGTTTTTAGGGGCGGCTTTCCTGCTTTTGCTGCTGGAGGTTTTCCTGCTGGAGCGTAAAACCGCATGGATAAGGAAGTTAAACCTGTTTAACGAAAAAAAACAATGAAGTTAAAAATAACATATTGTTTTATACTGATAGCAGCAACCGCTTTTCCGCAGGAGAAAGATCAGTGGCTGCCAAAAGGCAATAGTGCATTTAACGATAAGGATTATATCTCTGCTGAGGCACAGTACCGTATATCAGGTTCCAAGACCCCCTACTAAGGCAGCTGCCTCCTACAACCTTGGGAATGCCATATACCGGCAAAATTATGCAGGTGAGGCCCTTTATGCTTACTCAAAGGCCATAACCAATGCCAAGTCAAAAACAGAGAAGCATATGGCTTACCACAACCTGGGAAATACCTATATGAAGGAAAAGAAGTACCAGGCAGCCGTGGAGGCCTATAAAAATGCCCTAAGGAACAATCCTTATGATGAAGAAACAAGGTACAACTATGCCCTTGCCAAAAAGATGCTGAAAGATAACCCTCCGCCTCCTGAAAAGCAGGACAAAAACAAGGACAAACAAAAGGATAAGAACCAGCAGCCGAACGAACCTAAAGACCAGCAAAATAAAGACAGCGGCAAAGACAACGAAAAAGATAAAAATAACAAAGGCGACCAAAAAGACAAAGGGCAGGACGAAAAGGAAAAGCAGGACAAAAGCGGCGGTAACCAGGAGCAACAGGGGCAGGCAAGCCCTTCAAAACAGCGGATGGAGAACCTGCTCGATGCCATGGATAACGAAGAAAAAAAGGTACAGGATAAGGTTAATGCCTCAAAAGCAAAATCAAGGCCGGTAAGGCAGGAAAAAGACTGGTAACAATTTTCATGAAAGGATCTAATGTTTAAAGTGTTCAGGCCAAAAACAATGAAGAAATACATTCTGTTACTCTTATTACTATCCATGCCCGGGCTTTATGCCCAGGTTGAATTCAAGGCGGTACCCAGTAAAACCAAGCTGGGTATAAATGAACGGCTGCGGGTTGAGTTTACCATGAATGAAGACGGTGACAATTTTATGCCGCCGTCATTCCAGGGCTTCAGGGTGTCGGGCCCCAGCCAGATGATAAGTAACTCCTGGATAAACGGCAAGCGCAGTTTCAGCAAAACCTATACTTACCTGCTTACACCAATGGCCAAAGGCACTTTTACCATAGGGCAGGCTTCTATTGAAATTGATGGAAAACCTTATAAAACCTCCCCGTTTAAAATTACAGTTACCGAGGCAGTTAAACTGACCGACCCTACCGACCCTTACAGCCCGCCGCAGCAGATACAAAATGTTTCGGATGAAATTCACCTGGTTGCTGAGGTAAGCAAGGCCAGCCCCTACGTTAATGAGCCCGTTACCGTATTGTATAAATTGTATGTAAGCCATGAAATTGGCATACGCAGTTCCCGGGAGGTATCGAGCCCCAAGTACAATGATTTCTGGAGCCAGAGTATAGACATTAAAGATTTTGTAGTACAGGAAGGCCAGTATAATGGCAAGGACTTCCGCTATGTAGTACTTCGTAAGGCAATATTATACCCACAAAAAAGCGGAAGGCTTGAGATTGAGCCGCTTTCACTGGAACTTTTGATGGATGTGCCCACAGGCAGGCGCGATTTCTTCGGGCGGGCATTTATAACCCAGGCTAATAAAATAGTTTCGGCAGACAAGAAGTACATTACTGTAAAGCCGCTCCCGGAGAACAACAAGCCTGCAGATTTTACCGGTGCGGTGGGCAAATTTGATTTTAAAGTAACGCCTTCAAAAACAAGGCTTAATGCCGGCGAGTCACTTCAGCTTACCGTGTCGGTATCAGGCAAAGGCAACCTCAAGCTGTTTAACCTGCCCAAACCTGTCGTACCGGCGGCACTGGAAATGTATGACCCTGAGCATAAAGAAAAGGTAAGCACACCGCTTACAGGCATGCAGGGCAGCATATCGGATGTTTATACCATTATCCCGCAAAACAAGGGCAAGTATCCTGTAAAGGCTATGTCGTTTTCTTACTTTGATCCCACCACAGGCCGCTACAAAACCCTCACATCCCCCGAGATTATGATTGATGTGGAAGGCAGCCCCGTGGCTTCGGCTGATGGCAATGCGCCCGTTTCGCAAAAACAGAAGGTAGAAGCCGGTGAGCAGTTCCGCTTCATTGCCCTGGAAACTTCGCTCAGGCCTGCGCAAAGAGATGATTTCCTTGGCTCAGGGCTCTTCTATTCGTTGCTGGCCGCACCATTCCTGCTGATACCTTTAGTAGTAGCGCTAAGGAAGAAAAAGCAGGCAATGGACAGTGATGTAGCGGGCAACAGGATTAGGCAGAACAACAGGCTGGCGAAAAAATACCTTTCTGAGGCTAAAAAGCACCTGGGTAATAAAGAGCCTTTTTATATTTCACTTGAAAAAGCGCTGCACAATTTCCTGAAAGCCAAACTTACTATTGAAACATCTGAAATGAGCAAGGAAAGGATAAAGGAGTTCCTGGTTTCCCGAAATGCCGATGCGGGTACCATTAACGGCTTTATAGCTATAATGAACAGCTGCGAATTTGCCCGTTATGCGCCTTCTTCGGGTGCGGCCATGCAGCAGGATTACAACAATGCCGTATCCGTAATAACAGCCCTTGAAAAGCAGATCTAAGTTTAAATATTATGAAAAACCTGGTTTATATAGCATTATTTTTTACCCAGGCACTGTGGGCACAGCCTGCTTTTGATAAAGGCAATGCCTTGTACAGGAAGGGCAAATATGAAGAAGCTATACAGCAATACGAAAGTATTTTAAAAGAAAAAAAACAGTCGGCTGAGCTATATTTTAACCTCGGCAATGCCTACTACAAAACAGGCAGGATTGCGCCGGCTATCTATAATTTTGAAAAAGCATTGCAGCTGAACCCTCACAGCAAAGATATTAAGACCAACCTGGGGTTTGCACAGCGGATGGCCATTGATGATATCAAGGCAGTGCCTAAAGGCGGCATAAGCAGGTTACTCTACCGCTTTGCCGGCAGGTATCATTATGATAGCTGGGCAAGGGCTGCAGTGGCTTTTGCCTCGGCTGCCTTCCTGTTCTTTTTAGGGTATTATTTTTCGGGCATTATCTCCAGGAAGCAGATCTTTTTTGCCGGTATGGGTGTGGCTGTTGCCGCGATGTGTATCAGTATAATTTTTGCTTTTTTTGTACGGTCTGAAGCCGGAAAAGACCGCCCGGCCATAGTGTTTAGCGAAATGGTTTCTGTAAAGGGCGAACCCAATAACAGTGCGCCCGACGCTTTTATACTGCATGAAGGGGCAAAGGTAAATGTTACCGATACGCTTGATAACTGGAAAAAAATCCAGCTGCCGGATGACACGGAAGGATGGCTGCACAAAGATGCCGTGAGGGAACTGAATAATTAAGGTTTACTTTTCCGTAGTTTTTATTCAAAATACCCGGATTACGCTTCCGGCCCCTGAAAAACAATGATGGAAGGTTTCCGGCACCGTGCAGAAGATCATTGGCTTCTCCAGAGTAGCCATGCAGGAAAGTTCCCGGGATAGACTGGCGCCCGGGCTTAGCCGCGATGGGAGCGGCATCCTCCCCGCCGCCTGCTTTTGCGGCGGGGAGATACAGCGTACAGCGCGAAATGCAATTTATAAAAAAGCCCCAAAGCCTGCCGCTCCAAAGCCAAAAGACCAACTATTACTACAGTACCGGAAGCAGACTATTACCGCTGTGGCTACAATGGTTTTAAAAATGTATATTTACAGGGTTGTGTATATATGAAATCACCGCTGTTTATACCTATGGCCAGACCAAAAGCAATTACGATACTGGGCGAAACCGTGTTGCCCGGGGAGAGCAAAACTATTAACATGGAAATTGCGCGCCTGCATACCATGACCAAACTTAAGATACCGATTATCGTAGAACGGTCAAAAGCGGAAGGGCCTGTGGTATTATTTACCGCGGGCTTGCATGGCGATGAGATAAACGGTATTGAAATTGTGCGCCAGATTATTGCCAGGAAGATAAACAAGCCGAAAACCGGCACGATTATCTGTATCCCGGTTATCAATGTGTTTGGCTTTGTGAATAAAAGCCGTGAGTTTCCTGACGGGCGCGACCTGAACCGTGTTTTCCCGGGTAGCAAAACAGGGTCGCTTGCCAGCCGATTTGCCTATTACCTCCTGACAGAGGTTATACCGCATGTGGATTATTGTGTAGATTTCCACGCAGGCGGGGCCAGCCGCTTTAATGCGCCACAGATACGGATAGTGCCTCACAATGAAGAGCTAAAGAAATTATCGGATGTTTTTAATGCGCCGTTTACGCTTTATTCAAAGAACATAACCGGGTCGTTCCGCAGTTCCTGTGATAAACTCGGCGTGAAGATGCTGTTATTTGAGGGAGGCAAATCGCTGGATATCAATATGGATATTGCCGGGGAAGGTATTGAAGGGGCTAAGCGGTTCCTGGATTATTTCGGTATGCTGAACCCCAGGAAACAGGCAAAAGTGGCGCCTGCACCTTCTATTTATATAGAAAAATCTACGTGGGTAAGGGCACGGCACTCAGGGTTGTTCCAGAACAGGACTGCCGCCGGCAAGTTTGTTGCAAAAGGGGAAGTGATTGCCTGCATAACCGATCCTTTCGGTAAGTTTGAGCATAAGGTAAAAGCGCCAAACTCGGGCTATATCATCAACTCTAATGATGCGCCTATAGTTTTCCAGGGCGATGCAATATTTCATATTTCGCAGATGCTGACTAATAGTATTGAATAGTTTCAGGTTATAATTCCTGTTCTTTCTCAGCTATTTTTTGTTCTATAAAGTCTTTGTGGCGTTTGATTTCTGGTATCACTATACTATCTAATTGCTCATCTACTATATCAACTCCGTAAGGCTTTTCAATGATTTTTTCATCGTCTTCATTATAAATTAAAAATTTAGTTTTTAAAAATTTAATTTTTAGCTTAGTTGCATAGCTAAATTCATTAAATCCTACAGTTGTAAATTTTGAGTATAAAACAACCATCTGTATACTGGCAAATGAATGCAAATTCAGCTGTTTTAACTCATGGATATTGTAAGGTTTATTTATTGAGGAAGGAATATAAAAAAATAGTTCATGTTTTAAATATAGTTGATTGAGTACCTTACTCTTTTCAATCAACTTATTATATATTTTCAAACAAATATTATCTAATAAAGCCCTTACACTTTCTTTGGTTTTGCCAATATTAGACCTTTCCCCTAATGCACTTAGTCTCTTCTCCAACAAAGCAATCTCTTTATCAATATCATCCGGTTCTTCAGTATCTTCACCTTTAGCGCCGGCAACCATTATTTGCAGTGACCGTACCAGGTTTTTAGCAATGTAGGTTACAAAGGCTTCAATATTACCGGCATCGGCTAACTGCAAAGCTGAAAAATAATTGGCCTTGTCTTCTGTTTTAATAATAACAGGAGGGTATCCAAATTTCATTAAAATAAAGTTCATTAAAATCCTTGCTGTCCTTCCGTTACCGTCATCAAAAGGATGTATCCTGATGAACTTGTAGTGAAATTCTGCGGCAAGTAATATGGGATTTACTTCTTTTTCCTGGATTTTTTGGTTGTACCACTCCATCAATGCTGCCATTTCAGCAGGTGTTTCTTCGGGTGTGGCAAAATAAAATATCTCTCCTGTACTTGTCCGTACATGGTTAGGAGATGTTTTGTAGCTGCCAATGCTTATCCTTTTTTTTGTAGGCTGCCCGTCTGAGGCCTGCGCGTCAGCTTCATAAGGCTCAACTAATAAAACTTCATGCAGTTCACGTATCAGGTTTTCCGTCAAAGGCCTTTCCCCCTTTATAATTTCTTCAATCCAGAGTATGGCATCATTATGGCCTTTAATTTCCGAATGGTCTTTAAGCGGTTTGCCTTGTGCTGTAAGCCCAAACATAATAAGCGCTTTTGTCTCACCATAAGTCAGCGAGTTCCCCTCTAAATTATTAGAATGGTAATTCCAGTCCAGGCGGAACTTCTGCATAATCTTCGCCTCCTGCTCCTTATCAATAGGGCGCAGTCCGTCAAGTTGCTTTTTAAGTTCCAGCGCCTGTACAATTTCTTCCATAATCTATTTGCTTTAGAAGTTAAAGATACAGAAATTGCAGTATGATTGCATAATGAAAATCTGCTGTAAAAATGACCAAGAAAGAACTCCGCAGCAAATATAAGAGCTTAAGAAGCCTGTTCTCGGCAGAAGAAGTCGGGGAGCTGAGCCTTAAGGTAGCCAACATGCTGTTACAACTGCCTGTGTGGGATAAAACCTATTACCATTTGTTCCTGGCCATGGAAGAACAGAAAGAAATCCATACGGATTTTATCCTGCAGGTACTCCAGGGCAGGGATAAAGAAGTGGTTGTATCACGCTCCGATTTTGAAAGCTGCTCCATGGTACACTACCTGCTTACGGATACCACAAAACTTGTAAAAAATGCGTACGGTATTCCTGAACCTGCCGGTGGCCTTGAGGTGCCCCCCGCCAGAATAGATGTGGTTTTTGTACCCCTGCTGGCTTTTGACCGCAATGGCCACAGGGTAGGCTACGGAAAGGGGTTTTATGACCGTTTCCTGCGGGAATGCAGGGATGATGTTATAAAAATAGGGCTATCGTTATATGAGGCGGAAGAGAAACCGATAGAAGCCAATACTACTGATGTGCGGCTGGATTATTGTGTGACGCCGCTAAGAGTTTATAGGTTTTAAATAATTATGATGCTCTCAGGATGTGTTGTTAGTGGGGATTAACTTTTACCGAAAGCCTTTTTATTGAACACAATAAGTATCCCTACACCTACTGATATGGCAGCGTCTGCCACGTTGAATATGGCATTAAAGAAGGTAAAATACCTGCCTCCCCAGACAGGCAGCCAGGCAGGCAGGTTGCCACTCCAGATGGGGAAGTAAAACATATCGACCACTTTGCCATAAAACAGTGTCCCATAAGGCTTATCAGCAAATATTGTGGCTACCTGGCCACTACTATGGTCAAATATAACTCCGTAGAATACCGAGTCTATAATATTACCGAAGGCGCCCGCCAGGATTAACGCGATGGAAACAATAAGGTAGGGCGACTGCTTTTTCTTGACCGAATCCCACAGCCACCAGCCTATACCGCCTACGGCTACAATCCTGAACAGCGTAAGTATCAGCTTTCCATAGGAACCGGGAATCTCGGCACCCCAGGCCATACCTTCATTTTCAATGAAATGTATCCTAAACCAATCCAGCCCCAATACGCGGAACCATTCGCCTTCAAAAAAATGGGTTTTAACATAAATTTTTGAAATCTGGTCTATCAGTAATATAACCACAACAATAAGACAGGCTCTTTTCAATGACATTCAGAACAATTTTTGGGCAAAAATAAGCCAAAATATCAAATTTACCGGTTATAGGCAGGAAAAGTGAATAATGTTTTATTTTCCCGGCTGTTTTTCCCCCGGAAAAATAAAAGAAGCGATAACCGAAATCCCGAGTATGCCACCTACAATGGCAAGCGATACCGGCGATGAGATGTGCCAGAACGGGTTGATAAGCATTTTGAACCCGATAAAAGCCAATATTACAGCAAGGCCATAATGCAATTTGCTAAACATGTGCATAAAATTGGCCAGCAGGAAGTACAGGGCCCTTAACCCAAGTATGGCAAAGATGTTTGATGTATATAATATAAATGGGTCATTTGGCGCTATGGCAAATATGGCCGGTATGGAATCAACCGCAAAAATAAGGTCTGTAAACTCAATAACTGCCACTACTACAAGCAGCGGGGTCGCTATCCGCTCGCCATTAACTTTAATAAAAAACCTGTCGCCTTCAAAATTCCTTGTTACCTTGAACATCCTGTAGATAATTTTTGCGCCCGGGCTTTTGTGGAAATCTTTGTTTTCATCATTGTCTTCATGAGCTGACCAGGATTTAATGCCGGCAAAAACAAGGAATATCCCGAATATAGACAATACGGCATTAATTTGTACTTCTTCTCCAAACAAATTCATTGGCGGCAGGTAGGTAAGGTTTATGAGTTCTACTCCTGTAAAGATGAATATGGCCCGGAAAACCAGCGCGCCGATGATACCCCAGAAAAGCACTTTATGATGAAGGTATTTCGGCACATTAAAAAACCCGAAAACAAGTATAAAAACAAACAGGTTGTCAACCGAAAGGGCTTTTTCAATCCAATAAGCGCTCTGGAACTGTGTGAATTGTTCAAAGCCAAGATAGTAGTAAATCACCCCGCTGAAAATCATTGAAAGTGAAATCCACACGATGGACCACAAAAGAGCTTCCCTGTTTGACACCACATGGCTTTTCTTATTAAACACACCCAGGTCTAGCAGCAGCATGATGATGACTACTACAGAAAACACTGCTAAAATGCCCGGATGGTTTATAAGGTGGTCCATAGTAATTAATTGAGTTTTTCCGTCAGCTTATTAAATTCGTTTTTTGCGTCCTTTCCTTCATATAATATGCCGTGTACGGCGTCAATTATAGGCGTTTTGGCACCCAGCTCACTGTTCAGCTTATGGGCGCTTTTGGCGCCATAATACCCTTCGGCCACCATGCTCATTTCCATCATGGCGGACTTTACCGTATAACCTTTGCCTATCATGTTGCCGAACATCCTGTTCCTTGAGAAGACGGAATAACCGGTAACCAGCAGGTCGCCGAGGTACGCAGAATCATTAATGTTCCGCTTCATTTTGTGTACTTTCCTGATGAATTTCTTCATCTCCCTTATGGCATTGCTCATCAGCAGCGCCTGGAAATTGTCGCCATAGCCAAGGCCATGCGCGATGCCTGCCGCTATGGCATATATGTTTTTGAGCATTGCGGCATATTCCGTACCCACAATATCATCAGAAATTTTGGTGCGGATGTAATGGCTGTTGAGGTTTTTGGCCATCCTTTTTGCCTTTTTTTCGTCACCGCAGGCGATGGTGAGGTAGGACAGGCGCTCCAGCGCTACCTCTTCGGCGTGGCACGGGCCTGTTATTACACCAATATTTTCATAAGGGATATTATATTTTTCATGAAAATGTTCCCCAACTATAAGGCTGGTTTCAGGTACGATACCTTTAATTGCAGAAAATATAACTTTGCCTTCAAGGCTAACTGTGAGCTTTTGAAGCTCACCTCCTAAAAAGGCAGAAGGTATAGCAAAAATAATATAATCCGCATACGCTACAGCTTCGTTGATATCGCTTGTGAGGAAGAGTTTGGCAGTGTCAAACTCAACCGAACTAAGATAGTTAGGATTGTGTTTCTGCAGCTTTATGTGTTCTATGGCATCATTATTCCTCATGTACCATGCAATCTGCCCGAGATTAACGCAAAGCATCTTGGCTATGGCTGTAGCCCAGCTTCCCCCGCCTATAACTGCAAATTTAGGAGTTTCATTCATCAGTATCTACTATTAAAATGCCAAAAGTACTTAAAATTGCAGCACTCAACAATATAATATCGGCAACAGCTATTTGATAGTAAAAATTTTTAAATGAAGTGGTTTAAACTTTTATTTTATTAAATTTCTTTAGTGCG
>NZ_NOXV01000277.1 GCF_002251835.1 Flavobacterium cyanobacteriorum | reverse complement strand
ATGACCGTATAATTTTTTCATCAGCTTTCCGCAGCCTGCAGGACAAGACGCAGGTAATACCACTCAGCAAAACTGACTTTGTGCATACGCGCCTTACGCACAGCCTTGAGGTGAGTGTGGTAGGGCGTTCCCTCGGCAGGCTGGTAGGCAAAAAGATCATTGAGAAGCACCCGTACCTGCAGGATGTGCATGGTTTCCATATGAACGATTTTGGCGCTATTGTGGCTGCTGCAGCACTGGCTCATGATATAGGCAACCCACCCTTTGGCCATTCGGGAGAGAAAGCTATTGGCGAATATTTCAAGACCGGGAGTGGTAGCAGGTATAAAGAACACCTTACCGCCAAGGAATGGCAGGACCTCACCGATTTTGAAGGCAACGCTAACGGATTTAACCTGCTCACAGCTTCACGCCCGGGTATTGATGGTGGCCTGCGCATTTCGTATGCAACGTTAGGGGCGTTTATGAAATATCCCAAAGAGTCGCTGCCTAAGAAGCCGACAGGCAATATAGCTGATAAGAAGTATGGATTTTTCCAGTGTGATGCGGCCTTTGCGCAGGATGTTGCCAAAGAGCTTGGGATGATTCCTAACAAAAGCGGTGATGACATAGGCTATGAGCGCCATCCGCTGGCGTACCTTGTAGAAGCGGCCGATGATATTTGCTATACTATTATTGATTTTGAAGACGGCATTAACCTGGGGCTAATACAGGAGGAATTTGCGCTGGAGTATCTTATTAAGCTGGTGAAGGATTCTATAGATGCCGCCAAATACAATACACTTACCACTAAGGAAGACCGTATAAGCTACCTGCGTGCCCTTGCTATTGGCAGCCTTATTAATGACGCCGTTAGCACCTTTCTTGCTAATGAGGAGAAAATACTTGAAGGTAAATATCCTTACGCCCTTACTGACCAGGGCAGCTACACGGCCCAGATAAACGATATACTGCAGATAAGCAGGAAAAACGTGTACCAGAGCCGTGAAGTAATTGAAAAAGAAATAATAGGCTACCGCATCATCAATGTGCTGCTTGATACCTTCTGCAGTGCCTATAATAATAAGTTTGAAGGCACGGCAAGTAATTATGACCTGCAGGTTTTAAAAATGCTGCCTGAAAAATTTGTAACAGAAAAAATGACACTGTATGACAGGCTGCTGCACATTTGCCATTTTGTATCTACACTGACCGATGGTAAAGCTGTACTGCTTTATAACACCATTACAGGAGCCCGCTAATGGCCGGTGTCACTTTTTTGTTTTCAATTAAAACTGTTACTGCCCCTCAGCGGCCCTTTGCTTTAAAATAAAATCTGTTCCTGACGCTAGTTTTTTCGCTAACGGTGAAGAAGGGGCTACCACCCGCCAAAATGGCGTGATTTTGTCGGCAGGGGTACCTTTAAGGTATTGTTCGTAGCTCGCTTCGGCTACAATACGCAAGAAAATACCTGTTGATACAGGGCAGGTGTACTCGGCGCCGTGTGCCAGGGCTATATCTTTGCGCATCACTTCAGGCGAAACAGTCACTGCTTCAGGGATTTCCCGTATGTAGTTGTCAATAATTTCAGGAGTTGCCACAAGCATGGCGCTATGGGCAGGGATTCCGGCAAAGTCATAGTCAAGTTTCTTCACTACGGGTTTTTTACCGGAATATAGTTTATCAGTCCAGCTTTTTGTTGCCATCTTTTTCAAGTTTTATATTTAAATCATTAAAATAAGTGTCCATGGTTGTTTCTAAATTAATAAAGGTATGCCCTATTGCCCTTATAAATGGATTTTTTAGTTCAATAACTTCCCTGGCTTTAAAGAGTGTCCGGTTTTGTGGAAGTTTCTCAAAAATACCCGTCCAGCTCCCGCTATAATTTTCCGGTTTAATAATACGGATGACAAAGCGTTTGTCCTGAATTTTTTGGACTATGGCAAATGTCATTGGCTCGCCCGCCTTCGGGATTTCAGTCCACACGTCAGCTGATACTGCTCTGATTTCTTTTAGGTCGCTTCGCCATTTAGCCTGGTTTTTAAAGTCGGTAACTGTGGCAAATACAGCTTCTACAGGATGGTTAATAACCTCCTCTTTATAAAAAATCAATTGCCTGGGCAGAGCCAGCCCATAGAGGCAGAGGAGTAAAGCAAGGCCGCTGATAACAACAATTAATGTGATTATTTTTTTCTTCATGGCTATATAATTTTTACAAAACTATTAAGGCCACTATAAGTCAGGCTTGACTTTTTTTGCTAATTTTTACAATATGGGTACGTAAAAATCAGTGACATAATCTTTGGGTTTGTAAAACGGCGGCGATTTTATATACCACTCCAGAGCCGGTTTATCACCAAGCAGGAAATGATATTCCTTCAGGCATAAGTAATAAATGTAATCATACACATCATAAAAATCCTCATATGGGCCACAATACCGGAAAACGGCGTATTGTCCACCGTCAATATACTTATAGCCTATACTGCCGGAAGGATTTATTTTCCGTGATAATTGTACACAGGCGTCAAAACGTATGTGGTCTTCGCCGCTGATAAGGGGGTCATTTTGCAGGATGCCTAATGTTGCGGGGCGCATTTTCAGGGCGAGATGCTTCAGCGCCCAGAACATTAATTTTTTAAAAGAATCCGGGACAAGCTCATAAGAACCTGTATGCCTTACATAAGCGATATGTATACCGGGAAGTGTCTTTATTTCTGGCCGGGAAATAGTAAAGGTTTTTATATCCCGGCCACCGTCAGTACCGGTTTCTTTCCCGTTGGATAATCCTGCCCTGTATTCAGAAGGTGTACTGCCGAAGACTGAACGGAAAGCGCGGGTGAAAGTTTCGGGGTTCTTATACCCGCACAAAAAGGCAATTTGTGTGATATCCGCATCAGAATTTTTAAGGTGAAAAGCTGCTTTTTCTATTCGTACCCTTGAGATAAATCCTTTCACGGTTTTGCCGGATATCTGCCGGAATATCCTGTGGAAGTGGTAAGGGGAGAGGCCGGCTGCCAGGGCCACATCGTCAAGAAAAATATCTCCTGAAGCGTTGCTTTCCATGAATGCTATGGCCCTGTTGACGCTTTCATTATAAAAATCAACCGTTTCTGTTTTCATCAGTATCGGTAATTTATTCTTCGCCCCGCTCGGCAAGCTTCCTTTCAAGTTCAGCCTGGAATTCTTCCATGACGGGCTTTACGGTACTTTCCGGCAGGTCGGCAATCCGAATATACATGAGCCCGTCTACAGCATTATTAAACAGGGGATCTACATTAAAAGCAATAACGCGGGCATTCTGCTTGATGTATTTTTTGATAAGCACCGGCAGGCGAAGGCTTCCCGGCTCTATTTCTTCAATAATCTTGTCAAATTTATTCAGGTCGGCTTCCGCTTCATTAAATACAAAATCCTTATCGGCATCTTTAAGTTTTACTTTGTACTCCTTTTTAGGATGTACATACTGGGCAATATACGGGTCGTAATAATTAGATTTCATGAACTCAATCATCAGCGACTTGGAGAATTGTGAAAACTGGTTGCTTATGCTTACCCCGCCTATAAGGAACCTGTGTTCAGGGTAGCGGAGAGTGCAGTGTACTATACCTTTCCAGAGCAGGAACAGCGGCATAGGTTTTTGCTGGTAATCTTTTACGATGAAGGCACGCCCCATTTCAATGGATTTAGACATCATGTCATAGAGTTCCGGCTCAAAGCGGAAAAGGTCGTGCAGGTAAAAACCGTCAATGCCATGCTTTTTATATATCTCATTGCCCAGCCCCATCCTGTAAGCCCCCGCAATGCATTTAGCGTCGTCATCCCACAGGAACATGTGGTGGTAGTACTTATCATACTGGTCAAGGTCCAGCGAGTTATTGGTGCCTTCGCCTACCTCACGGAAAGTAATTTCGCGAAGCCTGCCAATTTCATGCAGGATATTAGGGATTTTATCGGCTGATGCCAGGAAAACTTCATAGTTTTTGCTTTGCAGAAGGCGATAGTCGCCCTTGCGTATCTGTGCCAGTTCCGCAATTATCTTATCGAGGTTAGCCGGTGTGGCAATTTCTTTAGGGCCTTTATCGCGCAGTTTTATATTAAGGTGCACGGGGTCGAGCAGGCGGGTATCTTTTTCATAGGGGTTGGCCAGCATGTAGGTTTTTTTCCTCAGGAATTCAGAATAGGAATCTATGGTGCCGTATTCTGCCTGTTCGGCTACCGATATAGGCTTGCCGATACGCACTTTTATTACCCTGTCTTTTTGTGTAAGCAGTTCTGACGGCAGCTTCGCCGTCCGCAGCGTGTCGCTTAACTGCGACAGCACATAAAATAATTTACTGTTTTTTGCGTGGAAATAAATAGGCACTACCGGCACTTTTGCTTTTTTTATGAGCTTTATGGCGCCCTCCTCCCAGGGTTTGTCCACAACCAATTGGCCGTCTTTGTAAGTTGATACTTCTCCTGCGGGAAAAATCCCGAGCGGCTTGTTATCGCTCAGGTGGCGCAGCGCATCTTTAATACCGGTGACGCTCGATTTTGCATCTTTATGGTTCTCAAACGGGTTTACCGGCATTACATAAGGCTTTAAGGGCTCTATGCGGTGCAGTAAAAAATTGGCTATAATTTTAAAGTCAGGCTGGCGTTCCAGCATCAGCTTTAGCAGTAATATACCGTCAATGCCTCCAAGCGGGTGGTTGGATATGGTGATATAGGCGCCCTCTTTCGGCAGGCGTTTCAGGTCTTCTTCAGGTATTTCAAATTTTATCTGGAATTCATCGAGTATAGCGTTCAGGAATTCTACATCCTTAAGGTGCCTGTTCCTGTCGTATATTTTATTCAGGGTAGATATTTTTAAAACCTTCATCAGTAACCACCCTGAAAAAGTTCCTAAAAAACCATATTTGTCAGTCTTTATTGCTTTCGCAACTTCTTTAGCGGTAACTAAACTCATCTACATTGGTGTGTTTTCTGGCGAAAAACAAAGATAGCAATTCTGTTGAAACGTTAAATAAGTTTAAAGTTTTAAAACGGATTTTATTATAAAAAGGCTATGCATCTGTTAATAAAGTGGTTGATTATCATTAAAGATGTTTTTTGAAAACTCCCCCATTTTTGGCTACATTTGGGGCACACAAACTACCCTGATGAAAATAGTATCGTATAATGTTAACGGCATCCGTGCGGCGTTCAATAAAGGACTGATAGAATGGATTGGGCAGGCAGGGCCGGATATTGTGTGCCTGCAGGAAACTAAGGCTATGCAGGAGCAGGTTGCCGTGCATGAAATAGAAGCCGCCGGATACCCATATCATTTCTGGTTTTCAGCACAAAAAAAAGGCTACAGCGGCGTGGCTATACTCTCTAAGCACAAGCCGGTAAACGTAGTATATGGTACCGGTATTGACTACATGGACGAAGAAGGCCGTAACCTGAGGATTGATTTTGAAACCTTCAGCGTCATGAGCCTCTACCTGCCCTCGGGTACCAATGTGGCGCGCTATGAGCACAAGTTCCGCTACATGGACGATTTTTACCAGTACATCAATGAACTTAAAAAAGAAGTACAAAACCTTATTATTTGCGGCGATTATAATATATGCCACGAAGCCATAGATATTCATGACCCGGTGCGTAATGCCAGGGTATCAGGATTTTTGCCCAATGAAAGGCAGTGGCTTTCCCGGTTTATGGATAACGGGTTTGTAGATTCTTTCCGGCATTTTAATAAAGAACCGCACAACTATACCTGGTGGAGCAACTTTGGCAACGCACGCGCCAACAATAAAGGCTGGCGTATTGATTATGCGCTGGTCAGCCAGCCCATGGCGGGGCGGCTTACCCGTGCCGTTATACTGCCCGAAGCAAGGCACAGCGACCATTGCCCCATAATGGTAGAATTTGAGTAAAAAAGTAACCAATATAAACATTATGATAAAAAAAGTTTCAGCAGGATTACTGGCTTTGGCGCTTACTTCGTGTGTATCGTCTAAAGTATATAAAGAACTGGAAAACAAATATGCCGACCTGAAAAAGGAAAACAGGCAGCTGGCCGATGAAAACGGTACGCTTGCCAAAGACAAAAACCAGCTCGGCCTTCAGCTGAAAGAGGCACAGTCACAGCTTGACAAGATAAAAGCCGAAAGGGATAAACTGGCGACTGACTATGCGGCTACCAAAAGCAACCTTGATAACCTGAAGGCATCGTATAGCGCGCTTGAAAAGAACAGCAATGATGCGCTGGACAGCAACATGAAAAAGAACCGCGAACTGCTGGCACAGCTTGAGGCCAAGGAAAAGGCGCTTGCCGCCGAGCAGCAAAGGCTGAACAAGCTGAAAGCCGACCTGCAGGAACGCTCAGCGCGAGTGGATGAGCTTGAGGGGTTGATTGCCGCTAAAGAGCAAAGCATGAAAAAGCTGAAAGAAACGCTCTCTAAAGCACTTAATGGCTTTGAAGGCAAAGGCCTCACGGTGGAACAGAAGAACGGCAAAGTATATGTTTCCATGGAAAATAAGCTGCTTTTTGGGTCAGGCAGCTGGTCAGTTGGCGCTGAAGGCCGCAAAGCGGTGGTTGAGGTAGGCAAGGTACTGGCTAACAACCCAGATATTGCCGTGCTTATTGAAGGCCATACTGATAACGTGCCATATGCCGGCAGCGGGCCGATAGCCGATAACTGGGACCTCTCTACGAAAAGGGCAACAGCCATAGTGGCAATATTAAGAGAAAACAAAGGCATCAACCCGCAAAACCTCACCGCGGCCGGGCGAAGCGAATTTGCGCCTGTGGCGGGTAATGAAAATGCCGAAGGCAAATCGAAGAACAGGCGTATAGAGATCATCCTTACGCCGAAGCTGGATGAAATATCAAAAATGCTTAACGAGATTTAGCAAACGGCTATACATATTAAAATTATCAAATGGTAAAGGAAGAATCTCACGCGGTAATCAGCAAGAGATTCTTCCTTTTTTATTTGCACAAGGGACAAAATGAACTTCCGTCATTTCGAGATGCTTTTTACTGTAGCATCAGCTTGTGCGTAGTTTCATTGCCATTATTGTCAGTAATCCCCAGCATGTAAAATCCGGCCGGCAGGCCTGTTAGTGGAACCGTGTTTATATCTGTACCGGTGAGCTGCTGCTGTAAAAGAAGCTTTCCGCTGAGGTCAAATATGCTGGCTGCGGCAGCGGAAACACCTGATGCAGGGTTTTTTATATTCACACTGCCGGAAGCAGGATTGGGATAAACTGCAAATCCTCCCGCAGAAATATCATTTATACCGGCAGATGTGTCTACTATCTTATAGATGGTGCCGCTTGTTCTGCCTCCTATGTAAAGTTCACCATTGATATCTTCGCCAAATGTGCTGAAGTTATTTCCGCTGAAAGGGGCGGTAAAGGTGATTGTACCGTCTGTATTTACGATGCCTATGCGGTTATTGCAATAATCGGCAAAAAGGTATTTACCCTGCAGGTTGGGGTAGGCTGTGCCGGTATATACATAACCGCCTGTTACAGAACAGCCACTGTTAAGGCTATGCGAATATTGTGCAAAAGGCATAGTGTAGTTGCCGATAGGCCCACAGCCGGTTGAATTGAAAACAGCATTCCCTTCATAGCAGCGCCACCCGAAGTTAAGTCCGGCGGGAGAGCCGGCGGTCACTTTATTGATTTCTTCAATCTGGTTCTGTCCTACATCGGCAATCCACATATCACCATTAAGCCTGTTAAACGAAAATTTCCAGGCATTGCGCAGGCCCGTAGCCCATATTTCATCTGCCCCTGCGACACCTACAAAAGGGTTACCCGCCGGGCTGCTGTAGGGCGTTCCGTTATTCACATCTATCCGTAGCATTTTACCCAGCAGTGTATTGATGTCCTGCCCGTTGTTTTGTGGGTCGTTGGCGCTGCCGCCATCGCCGAGCGAAATATATAAGAAGCCGTCCGGCCCGAAACGCAGGCAGCCGCCATTGTGGTTAGAGAAAGGCTGTGTGATGGTGAGCAGTACCTGCGCACTTGCGGCATCGGCTACATCAGGATTAGAGGCGCTGCGGGTGTAGCGTGCCACAACTGTATTACCCGAAGTATTGGTATAGTTGATGTAAAAAAAGCCATTTGTCGCATACTGCGGGTGAAACGCCAGCCCTAATAGCCCTCTTTCCGAACCGATTGAAACCAGCGAGGTAACATTAAGAAAAGGGGTAGTGTTGATGGTACCGTTGCTGTTCAGTATCCGTATAAGTCCACCTTGCTGCACTACAAAAAGGCGGGAATCGCCGGCATGTGTTATTTCAGTTGGGTTTGTGAATCCTGTTGCAAATGAGGTAAGGCTTATAGTTTGCCCATAAAATAAGGAGCTGAACAAAACAGGCAGGTAAAGTAGTATTTTCTTCATAGCTTTAATGTATTGGTTAACGTAAATGTATGAAAAAAACTATAACAGAATACGTAGTCGCTGAATATTAGGATTTGCAGCCGGTTATGGCTAGGTTGAAAAATGACTACATGCGGATAACATTGAATTGTACACACAATTTACTGCCCTTTACCGGCTTATTACAATAGTTACATCATTGANTGAAATAATTATGTTTTGCAACACAAATTTCGTCAACCCTTTTTTATTTAACAAATAAGTTTAAACCACTTCATTGTAAGCATAAAGCTATATATAAATTACAATGATTTAAATAAAAAATTTAATTTGTATAAATGTAATACTTGTGATACTTTGACATATGATAAGAAAATAATGATTGAATATAAACCAAAACATAACAATTCTAATAAAAATATTTCATTTATAAAAAAGAATAAATGCATATTAGAAAAAGGGATTTTAAGATATAGAGGTGTGGATACATATTTTTTTGAATTAAATATTTCATTAGGTGATTCAATTTTAATTATTGATAATGATAAAGAATTTTTACTCTGTAATTTTAAAAGAATTCCTAAACCTATAAAAAAATTCCGTGTACATAAATTAGACCCCGAAATTAGTAATTTAGACAAAAAGTATTTATGTGTTGAAAATGGTTGCAACATAATAGCAAATAATAAAAAAACATATACTGATTGCTATTTTATTGACGAATCTATATTTTATTATTAGTATCATAGATTGTAATTAAAAAGCCAGCAGAGAACAGCGGTTTTGCAAAAGCTGGGGTTTAGTGCTTTTTAGAAAGATTTGTGCTATATTTGTAGTTTGGGAATATCAAGAAAGTAAGTGCTAACAATCCCAGCCTTCGCAAAGCCGCGAAACGCCAAGTGTTATTGATCCTTCTAGTAGCGGCACCTACACTTTCACACCTTCAGTTCCGGGTTGTTATCTGGACAATCAAATATTTGTTTCCGTTGTAGATTGCTTTGAACCGGCCTTTAATATAGTTACCAGGTTTTGTGCGAATACCGCGGCACCGGTACTCCCTACTACTTCACTGAACGGGATAGCAGGCACCTGGTCTCCCAGTGTTGTTAGCAACACTGCAACCGCTACGTATGTTTTTACGCCTAATCCCGGCCAGAATGCGTGCAGTATTGTTAATGTACAAATCACAGTTGTTTCCGGGCCTCCACAACTGGCTTTAACCGCTTCGGCATCTTTATTAAGCCAAACCGTTTGCCAGGGGCAACTTATCGAGCCCATAACTTTTGAATTAGGCGGCTCTGCCAACCAGGCCAGTATTGTGAATCTGCCTGATGGAGTTTTTGGTTCCATTTCAGGAACAACATTAACTATCAGTGGCATTGCTTTATCAAGCGCCAATTCTCCTTATAACTTTACAATAAATACATCGGGAAGCTGCAATGGGGAAAGCGCAACCGCGACCGGTACCATTGTTGTTTTACCTTCTCCAAGCCCCACATTCGCGGTGCCGACAAGTATTTGTTTCGGCCAGCAGGCACCTGTTTTGCCTACTACATCGCTCAATGGGATTGAGGGTACCTGGTCGCCTGCTACAGTAAGCAATACCGCTACAGGCACCTACACATTTACAGCGAATCCGGGGCAGTGTGTCTCGTCCAGTTCACTACAAGTTACCATAGTTGTTACTAATCCGGCAACACCCACATTTAACCCTATACCGGCAATATGCCAGGGGTCAGTGCCGCCTGTTCTTCCCACCACTTCCCTTAATGGCATTGTGGGTACGTGGTCACCTGCTACCGTAAGTACTACCGCTACCGGTACTTACACATTTACGCCCAATGCCGGGCAGTGTGTCAATGCAACCCCGGTGCAGGTTACCGTGGTGGTCAATCCTTCACCGGCACCTACTTTTGCGCCGATAGCGAATACCATTTGCGCTAACACAATACCCCCTGTACTCCCCACGACATCATTAAATGGAATAACGGGTACGTGGTCGCCTGCTGTGGTGAGCAATACGGCCTCGGGTACTTATACCTTTACGCCAAACCCCGGGCAGTGTACAGCCACTGCCACAGTACAGATTGCCATAACCGTAGTTCCCGTACTTACGCCAGAGTTTGCGCCAATAGCCCCGTTATGCGCAGGTTCTGCACCTCCGGTTTTACCAGCCACGTCACTAAATGGCGTAGTGGGTTCATGGTCACCATCAGTGGTAAGTAATACGGCTACAGGGGTTTATACATTCACGCCCAACCCGGGACAGTGTGTTTCAGTGAGCAATGTCCAGGTTACTATAACAGTAAATAATGTAGTAACGCCTGCCTTTGCCCCTATTCCGCCTATTTGCGCGGGTCAAGCCCCGCCCGTATTGCCCACCACTTCCTCAAACGGGATTACCGGTACGTGTTCACCTTCCGTGGTCAGCAACACAGCATCAGGGATATATACTTTCACGCCAGGGCCCGGCCAGTGTGTTACTACCAGTTCAGTACAGATACAGGTTACTGTTAAGCCTGTTATTACACCTCAATTTCAGGCAATCGCACCCTTGTGCGCGGGTTCTGCAGCCCCGGTATTACCCACAACTTCGCTGAACGGAATTACGGGGACATGGTCGCCCCCGTTAGTTAATAGCCAGTCTTCAGGGATATATACATTTACGCCAAACCCCTCTGATAATTTTTGTTATAATCCTGTTACGGTAAATATTACGGTAAATCCAAGGCAAAACCCGGGGTTTCAAAATCTGGAATTGTGCAGGAATCAGACAAATTTCAGTTTAAACACAACCTCTCCCAATGGCATTTTGGGTACGTGGTCACCTTCAGTCATTGACTTTGATAATGGCGGCAGCTACACCTTTACGCCTAATCCTGGACAGTGTGCAACACCTCAGGCTATTACAGTAACAATCAAGGAAAATGAAATATTGAACTTTGACCTGAGGGTTAGCGAACCTTTTGAAGATAGCCCTACCATCACGATAATACCTTTAAGCCAGGGAAATTATTTATACCAGCTGGATGCCGGAACACCCCAGGTATCCAATATTTTCCGCGATGTAAGCAGAGGTTTCCATACCGTGAGGATAATTGATGCGGATGGATGTTCTGATGATGTGGTTTTTGAAGATGTCCTAATAATTGATTATCCCAAATTTTTTACACCAAACGGTGATGGTATTAATGATACCTGGAACATAAATTCATTATTCTTTCAGCGGAATTCAAAAATCTACATTTTTGACAGGTACGGCAAGTTGTTAACACAAATATTCCCTTTCCGAAACGGTTGGGACGGAACATATAATAATGCCCGCATGAAATCAGATGACTACTGGTTTGTAGTAGATTATGTATATAATAACCAACCAAGACAATTCAAAGCCCATTTTAGCCTTAAACGATAACTAAATACATAAATAAATATGAAAACACTAATTTCTTTCTTTACCCTTCTGGCATTTCAGCTCTCTTTTTCACAGGCCGGAGATTTTTTAAAGAACCAACTGATTTTGCAATTCAAAGAGTCAGTTAACATTACCAAAAATAATTTTAAAAGTTTGGATGAAGAATTCAATAGGATTAACGATTCTGTTAATCTTGAAAGCTATGAAATAATAGGGAATAAAAAGTTGAACAAAACATACTTACTGCGTTTTAGGCAAGATGTAGATGTAAAAGCCCTGGCAAATAAATATTTAAGTACCAGCCTGTTTGATTTTGCAGAACCAAATTTCATAATAAATGGGCATGAAGCCGCCATGCTTACCCCAAACGATGCTTTTTTTCAGGCCAGGCAGTGGTATCATGCAAACAGCGGAACTTTCACATTTTCACCAGCTACTGTAGATGCTGATATGGATACTGATTTGGCTTGGGATATAACTCAGGGAGATCCAAACCTTATAGTGGCTTTTCTGGACACAGGTTTAAAACTTGACCATCCCGAATTTAGCGGGAGAGTCATCCCGGGAACAGATTATGTAAATAATGATGCTGATCCAACAGACGATCATGGCCACGGCACCAATGTAACGGGGATAGCCATCGCCAAAGGCAATAACAACATAGGTTATGCGGGGATGAACTGGAACTCAAAAATTTTGGTGTGTAAAGTTTTAGACAGCAATAATTTGGGGGTTTACAGCAATATGATTAATGGTATTTATTTTGCCGTAGAAAACGGGGCTAAAATTATTAATTTATCCGCCGGCGGTAATGCTCCCTCTGCCGCATTAGAAACTGCCGTAAATTTTGCGTTTGCTAATAATGTAGTTTTTGTTGCCTCTGCAGGGAATCAAAATGCTGCTAATATTCAATACCCTGCCCGATACGCTAATGTAATTGCTGTAGGTTCAACAGACCCCAATGACAGACGGTCAACTTCTTTTATAGGAAACACTACAGTAGGCAGCAGTTTTGGCCCCGAATTAGATTTTGTTGCCCCCGGCAATTACATTTTTGGCCTAAGTCATACCTCCGACACTAATTATAGTATCGCCAGGGGGGGGGACATCGCAGGCAGCTCCCCAGGTGAGCGGTTTGATCTCGCTTATACTTTCAGTAAAACCAAATTTGACAGTAGCCCAGGTAAGGCAGGTCCTGGAGCAATCCTCACAGGATCTTGTAGGTATCCCTGCCGAAGACACCCCCGGATGGGACCAGTACTACGGTTTCGGCAGAATTAATGCTTTTAATGCATTAAATAACGCATTGCTTTCTTCAGGCAATAATTTACAGGCAGAAAATATAGCAATATATCCTAATCCTTTAGTTGAAAATTCTTTTTCAATTTCCGGCCTGATACCAAACCTGCCCTATGACATCGAAATAGTTTCCATAGAAGGAAGATCGTTAAAAAAATTGTATAATGCTACTGCAAATGATGTTTTGAATGTCGAAGGCTTTTCTATAGCTTCCGGTATATATTTCGTCACTATATATGACAAATCAAATCAAAAAGTTTTCAAGAAAAAAATTATAAAAAAATAGTTTGAGACTTTAAATTGTCAGCAAAGAACACACAGATGAAGAAACTATATGTTATAGCGGTATTAGCC
>NZ_NOXV01000288.1 GCF_002251835.1 Flavobacterium cyanobacteriorum | reverse complement strand
TATTTTATTGATTTTTAATCAATTATATTTTTTGTCGTGTACTAAATGGCTGAAGTTAAAATTCTCGCTAAGTACGGAAGAATTGTTTATAATCATTCTGCTGGTTAACTGGAACCCTTGATCATCTTCATCTGTAACAGGTTCTGTTATACCTTTATAAATTTCAAAAGCTTCAGGACTTAAAAGACCTGATAAAATTTTTTCATTAATTACATCATTATATGGAAAACTAAACTCCGGCAAATCAGGAAACGGGATCAGTGGCGGCTGGCTGCAGGGATGTGCCGGATCTGTTGCTTTGGTAAGATCCTGGGAAGAACACCATTTTACTCTTTGGTCTTCGACATTTTTATTGTATGCATCTATAAGTGGTTTAATTTTTGCCTGATGGATTTCAAAAGCTGATGCATACTCAATTTCGTAATTTTTCTTATGCATGGCTTCAGCATTGATTAGTTCCGCTTTAAGTTTTTCCAGTAATTTATTACCTTCTTCTGCTAAAGCTTTTTGTTCAAGGGTTTGCAGGACATTATTAGCAAATGGTACTTCCTCAAAGTTGATTGTAGATATTCTTGACGTTACATTTGTATTTTGCTGAGAATCAAGAAAAATTTCGGCCGGTAAAACAACTTTAGCTAAGGCTTTTTCTTTGGCAGAACCTTGTGCCGTACATACATGGTGCGCTACTAAAAGTTGCATAGCCACTTCTTTAGCATAAAAATCTTTTTGTGTAAGTGCCTGGTAAATTAAATTTTCCCAAACCAATTTTAAATCTAGCGATGTGTCATTTATTGCCGTGGCTTTAATATTGATTTCTGATTCCGTTGCCTTGTCCTTATTTTTGGATAACCATACAGAGAAATCCGATAAAAGGGTATTTAAAGCCGACAGTTGTTCAGTTGTTTTGACTCTGCTGTAATTTGTGGCAGCTGTTTGTAATGCCGACAGTTTTGGTGAGCCCACAGATAAATTAGCTACAATTTCATTAAAATATCCCTTGTGTCCGCTTTGTTGGTTTATAAAACCGGCATTATTCGCAGTATTAGAAATTAATTCCGGTGCCCTCATATTAATAAATCTGAAGAGCGTGTTTTTGATTTGATTATTCATATTGATTAATTTTAAATTTACAAAATCTATATATCACCCGATAACGTTAAAAAATAATTTTATTATGTAAAAACCTATTAAAAATTTTTATATATATTTGATTTACTTGTTAAAAAAAAATATTATGGATAAACCTACACAAGACCGGATTGCAAAACTTCATCCTACAGTCAGGGAAGAAGTAGCAAAAATTGTTACAGAATGTAATACCGCACTGACAGGCAGGGCTAAAATCCGTATAACACAGGGGTTAAGAACATTAAAGGAGCAGGAAGGGCTTTATTCCTTGGGCCGTACTAAGGTAAACCCCATAGGTGTCACTCCAAAGAAGCCTTTTGGCAGCATAGTAACAAATGCTAGAGCAGGCCAAAGCATCCACAATTATGGTTTTGCGGTAGATATATGCCTTATTATAGATGGAAAAACAGTCTCCTGGGATACTGTAAAAGATTGGGACAACGACCAGGTTGCCGATTGGTACGAATGCGTAAGGATATTTGCTAAGTATGGTTGGGACTGGGGTGGCAACTGGAAAAAATTTAAAGATCTGCCACATTTTGAAAAAAAGAATTTTAATTCGTGGCAAAAATTAGCCAGGCTACAAAAAGATAGCCATGGCTACGTTATTATTTAATATATTAACATAGCTGCCAGGATTAACATCTAAATTTACAGGTAAAGCCCTTATTAATTCCAGGATTAATACGGGCTTTGTTTTTATTCCGGCTGTTGCCAACAATTTACTCTAAAACACACCCTTCTTAAAACCTGGCCCTGCCACGGTAGCTTCCTTTAATCAATGTAGGGCAGGGGCTTTGTATTTTTCAAAAATATGATGCTGCGCACACATCTTACAGGCATTAAAATTTGACAGTATGACAAATATCATATTTTGCGCCATACAGTAAAACTACTTTTGTTAACATAAATCTTAGAATAGGTATGAGTGTTATTTATCTGTTAATCTCCATTAGTATCGTTGTGGCTGTAGCATTTCTTTTTGCTTTTGTAAAAGCAGTTAAGAGTGGCCAGTATGACGATGACTACACACCCTCTGTCAGGATGCTCTTTGACGATGAACTCAAAAAAACTAAAAACAACCCTAAATAATAACTGATATGGAAGTGCAACAATTTTATTATGACAATAAAATAGTTAAAAAATTCCTCTACGCCACCATAGTGTTTGGTGTGGTAGGAATGCTTGCGGGCCTTGTTATAGCCTCTATGTACATGTTCCCCGGATTAACCGATGGCATATCCTGGCTGAGCTATGGCAGGCTGAGGCCGCTGCATACTAATGCAGTAATTTTTGCTTTTGTGGGTAATGCCATGTTTGCGGGGGTTTATTACTCGCTGCAACGGCTGCTGAAAACGCGTATGTTTAGCGATGTGCTGAGCAATATCAACTTTTGGGGATGGCAGCTTATTATAGTAGCAGCTGCTGTTTCACTTCCTTTAGGATATACAACATCAAAAGAATATGCCGAGCTGGAGTGGCCCATAGATATTGCTATTGCGGTCGTTTGGGTAGTATTTGGCATCAATATGATAGGTACTATACTACGCAGGCGGGAGCGCCACCTGTATGTGGCGGTATGGTTTTATATCGCTACATTTATTACAGTAGCTATCCTGCATATATTTAACAGCCTTGAGCTGCCGGTGAATGGGATGAAAAGCTACTCGGTATATGCCGGTGTTCAGGATGCGCTGGTACAGTGGTGGTACGGGCATAATGCTGTGGCATTTTTCCTTACTACACCGTTTCTGGGCCTTATGTACTACTTTTTGCCTAAGGCAGCCAACCGCCCTGTGTACTCTTACAGGCTTTCTATAATTCACTTCTGGTCGCTTATATTCATTTATATATGGGCAGGGCCGCACCACCTCTTATATTCGGCGTTACCTGACTGGGCCCAGAACCTTGGGGTAGTATTTTCGGTAATGCTCATAGCGCCGTCATGGGGTGGTATGATAAACGGTTTGCTAACTCTTCGCGGTGCCTGGGATAAAGTACGTACTGAGCCTGTACTTAAATTTTTTGTAGTAGCCATTACAGGGTATGGCATGGCAACGTTTGAAGGCCCCATGCTTTCACTTAAAAATGTAAATGCCATTGCCCACTTTACTGACTGGATTGTAGCCCACGTGCACGTTGGCGCCCTGGCATGGAATGGTTTTTTGACTTTTGCAGTTATCTACTGGCTTATTCCGCGTATGGCTAAAACAACACTTTATTCTGTTAAGCTGGCCAACTTTCACTTCTGGATTGGTACACTGGGTATCATACTTTATGCACTGCCTATGTATGTTGCCGGGTTTACGCAGGCTTCAATGTGGAAACAGTTTAACCCGGACGGTTCTCTTGTTTATGGTAACTTCCTGGAAACGGTAAAGCAGATAATGCCCATGTACTGGATGAGGGCCATAGGCGGTACTTTATTCGTAATCGGGCTTCTTGTACTGTGCTATAATATTATAATGACCGTGAGGCAGGGCCGCCGCATAGAAGACGAACTTGCCGAAGCGCCTGCACTGCAAAAAATCAGCAGCAGGAGGCTGAAAGGTGAGAAATTCCACCCCTGGCTGGAAAGAAGGCCTGTCCAGCTTACCATTCTTGCAACTATTGCGGTACTTATTGGAGGTATTATACAAATTGTACCTACAATTATGGTAAAGTCAAATATACCTACTATCTCAACTGTAAAACCCTATACACCGCTGGAGCTTGAAGGGCGCGACCTGTACATACGCGAAGGCTGCGTAAACTGCCACTCGCAGATGATACGCCCATTCCGCAGTGAGGTAGAACGTTACGGTGAGTATTCAAAATCAGGCGAATATGTTTATGACCACCCGTTCCTATGGGGTTCAAAACGTACTGGCCCTGACCTGATGAGGGTTGGTGGCAAATACAGCGACAACTGGCACTTTAACCACATGTGGGATCCGCAAAGTACGTCTGCCGGCTCTATAATGCCTGCCTACAAATGGCTGTTTGACAATAAGGCAATGGATTATTCAGACATTGAAAAGAAAATGGAAGTGATGGCGCAGCTTGGGGTGCCTTACACCAAACAGGACATCGCTAAAGCAAAGCAATCTATTGCAGAACAGTCAGCTAAAATTGAAAAAAGCCTGTACGCTGACCCTGATTTTGTAAAAAGCTACGAGGAAAGCAAAAAAGCGGCTGCCGCCAGGGGGGAAACTTTTGTGCCGATGAAAGACAGGGAGATTGTGGCGCTTATTGCTTACCTGCAGCGCCTTGGTACGGATATCAAAATAAAAAATACAACTGCGGCTGCAACTGCCGGGCTAAATAAGTAACTGCCATGCTGAAATTTGTAAAACATAACCTTGAAACCATTTCGGGGGTTGAGGTGTACCCGATAATATCACTGCTGATATTCTTTATCTTCTTTGTGGCACTTTACACCTGGGTATATACCTATAAGAAAGATAAGATAAACGAAATGAGCCTGCTGCCTTTTGAAAAGGAAGAAGGTGTTAACCAAAATAACTAACCTTAAACTTATAGCGATGAAAAAATTCATTCCCGTTTACGTTAGGATTCCGGCACTATTTGCCATAGTTTTTACTGCTGTAGAGTTGTTTGTAGACTCCGGGGACAGGCCGGCATTCCTTAAATATCCCATGGTGTCCATATTCCTGGTAGTATTCCTGTTCCTTCTCATTTCTGTGGAAGTAGTTGTAGCAGCTGTTGACAGGGTTACTGATGCGCTGCTTACCGAAGAACAGCGCAGGGAACGTGCTGTTGCTGAGGCTGCAGGCTTTACGGAATCAGTATGGTTTAAAAAATTAAAAGGATTTTTTATTAAAGGTAAGCCGGTTGAAGAAGAGGCATCAGTCATGATGGACCATAATTATGATGGCATCCATGAACTTGATAATGTGCTGCCGCCCTGGTGGGTAAAACTCTTTTACGCCACTATAATTTTTGGCCTTGTTTACCTGGTACGTTTCCATATTATGGATGGCGACAGCCAGTCAAAAGAATTTGAAGTGGAAATGGAGGAAGCCAGGGTAGCCGTAGAAGAATACAGGAAAACCGACAAAGATCTTATTGATGCCAATACAGTAACACTACTTACTGATGCCGGCGATGTTGCTGCGGGGAAAAAAATATTCGAGACTAACTGTGTGGCCTGCCACCGTGCTGACGGGGGCGGTTCCATAGGCCCTAACCTAACCGATGAGCACTGGATTTTAGGCGGAGGTATTAAAAATGTTTTTAATACTATAACCAAAGGCGGCCGCGACGGTAAAGGCATGGTCGCATGGCAGGGTACGCTTAAACCTTCTGAAATACAACTGGTAGCAAGCTATGTATTGTCATTGCAGGGTACACATCCCAAAGATCCCAAAGCGCCCGATGGGGATGTCTGGAAAGAAGAAGCCGTAACAAAAGCAACTGAAGTGGCCGCTAACATAAAACAATAGAGTGATGCATGCAGTTCAGGACGAAGATTTTCGTGACCATATTGGGACCATCAATGAGGAAGGAAAAAGAGCCTGGGTATATCCAAAAAAACCGTCTGGCAGGTTATACGATTACAGGAAATTTGTAAGCTACCTGCTGCTCACTTTTCTTTTTTCAGCGCCATTTATTAAAGTAAATGGCAACCAGTTCCTGATGTTCAATGTACTGGAGCGCCGGTTTAACATCTTCGGTTTCCCGTTCTGGCCGCAGGATTTTCACCTGTTTGTTATCTCAATGATTATCGGGGTAATATTTGTGGCATTGTTTACAGTGGCTTTCGGACGTATCTTTTGCGGCTGGATATGCCCGCAAACCATATTCCTGGAAATGGTTTTCCGCCGTATCGAATACTGGATAGATGGCGACCGGAGTGCCCAGATAAAGCTTGACAGGCAGGAATGGAACGCTGAGAAAATAAGGAAGAGGGTATTGAAATGGTTTATCTTTTTTATAATATCCTTTCTTATAGCCAATACTTTCCTGGCCTATCTTATAGGCAGCGATAAGCTGGTGCTGATGGTGGAAGACGGCCCCTTTGCACATCTGGGTAATTTTATTGCACTTTTCATATTTACGTGCGTGTTCTACTTTGTATTTGTATGGTTCAGGGAACAGGTTTGCATTATTGCCTGCCCTTACGGCAGGCTGCAGGGCGCCCTGCTGGATAACAAAACCATCGTAGTAGCCTATGACCATGTAAGGGGAGAAGCCAAAGCCGGGCGTGGCAAAATCATAAAGGATGAAGACAGGGCATTAGCAGGACGTGGCGACTGTATAGATTGTAAATTATGTGTTAGTGTTTGCCCTATGGGTATTGATATACGCAACGGCACACAACTTGAGTGTACTAACTGTACTGCCTGTATTGATGAATGCAATGCCATTATGGACAAAGTGGGTTTCCACAGAGGCCTGATACGGTATGCCAGTGAAGATGAGATAACCAAAAAAGAAAAGTTTGTATTTACGGCACGTATGAAGGGCTACACGGCCGTGCTGGCTATACTAATAGGGATTTTTACAGGCATGCTGTTCCTTAGAAATGATGTGGAAGCTACCATATTGCGCCTGCCGGGGCAGCTGTTCCAGCACAAAGGCGAGATGATAAGCAACGTGTTTACCTACAAGCTGGTTAATAAAACCACCAGGGATTTTAACAGGGTACACATTGAGCTTAAAGGTATTGAAGGAAATGTAAAAGTAGTAGGGAAGCCTGAGTTTAAGGTTGTAAAAGAAGGCCTGGCACAGGGCACAATGTTTATTGAGATACACCCTACGCACCTTAAAGGCGATAAAACTAAAATTACCCTTGAAGTGTATGATGGCAACCGGTGTATTGAGACAGAAACAACCAACTTTTTAGGCCCGAGAAGTTTTAATTAATAATAAAAAAGCAATATGAAAATTAATTGGGGTACGGGGATTGTAATTGCGTTTGCCCTGTTTATGGGTTTTATACTGTTCTTCGTTTTCAGGGTGCAGTCAGACCATAAATATGACAATGAACTTGTAGTAGAAGAATATTATAAACAGGAAAAAGGGCTCCAGGAAAAGTTAGACAAAGAAAAAAATGCAGCAGGGCTGCCACAAAAAGTACAGATACAAAATACGCCTGAAGCAATAAAAATAATTTTCCCTAAAGGGTTTGATATACATAAAATTAAAGGTAAAGTGTCCTTTTACAGGCCGTCTGACCGGAAGCTGGATTTTGAAATTCCCATTTCATTACCGGCATCTTATCTGCTCATACCTAAAAGTGATTTGGCAGGCGGCCGGTGGGACATTACCGTGGACTGGCAATATGAAGGTAAAGGCTATCTGAGCACGGCAATGCTGATGCTTTGAAGAAACCCACAAACTGTCAGCCAATAGTCAATAGTCAATAGCCAATAGCCAGTAGCCAATAGCCAATAGCCAATAGCCAATGNAGCGGAAATTTTAGTTAAAAAATTGAAAATCAGGACTTTAATTTACTAAATTTTCCGCTTCTTTCATTCAAAACAGACAACTTTTTTATATCGAACTCACGTTAATTATTTTACGCCTTGTGAACTATTTATTATAGAGGGGGAAACCAAAAGAGGATTATGAACAGCCATCTGCATAATGGACTGCTGAAAAGCGCATAGCTTTCAATATAGCCCCGATGGAAGCGGCATCCTCCGCGCCGCCCGCTTTTGCGGCGGGGAGATAGAGCTGACAGCGGGAAAAGGCCTGCCAAAAATGCCAAAGGCTTCCTGCTCCAAAGCAATATACCGCACACATGAACGAGGCTACCGGCTAACGGCAGGTAAAAAAGAAAGCGGCTGAGAAGCCGCCTGTTCCTGTTAATAATTTTATAATATGAGCATGGCATCGCCATAGGAATAGAAGCGGTATTTTTCGTTTACGGCTTCTTCATAGGCTTTTTTCATGAGGTCGTGGCCCATAAAGGCCGAAATCATCATGAGCAGGGTTGATTTTGGCGTATGGAAGTTGGTCACCATGCAATCGGCCACGCTGAAATCATAGGGCGGGAAGATGAACTTGTTGGTCCAGCCTACATAGGGATTGAGTGTTTTTTGCGATGATACGGAGCTTTCCATGGCGCGCATAACGGTAGTGCCTATAGCGCAAACGCGTTTTTTGTTTAGCTTGGCTTTATTTACAATATCACAGGCTTCCTGCTTTATCATAAGTTCTTCGGAATCCATTTTGTGCTTGGAGAGGTCTTCTACCTCAACGGGGTTGAAGGTGCCGAGGCCTACATGGAGTGTTATCTCGGCAAAATTTATCCCTTTGATTTCGAGCCTTTTTAGCAGGTGTTTTGAAAAGTGCAGGCCGGCAGTGGGTGCTGCCACTGCACCTTCTTCTTTGGCGTATATGGTTTGGTAACGCTCGGCGTCTTCGGGCACTACTTCCCTGTTAATGTACTTAGGTATTGGGGTTTCGCCCAGTTCGGTAAGTTTGTTACGGAATTCTTCGTATGACCCGTCATAGAGAAAACGCAGTGTTCTTCCGCGGGATGTAGTATTGTCAATTACCTCAGCTACAAGCGAGTCATCATCGCCAAAGTAGAGCTTGTTGCCAATCCTTATTTTCCTGGCGGGGTCCACGAGTACGTCCCATAGGCGTTGCTCGCTGTTTAGTTCCCTCAGAAGGAATACTTCAATCCTTGCGCCTGTTTTTTCCTTGTTGCCGTAAAGCCGTGCGGGGAATACTTTAGTGTTGTTCAGCACCATTACATCGCCTTCATCAAAATATTCCAGTATATCCTTAAAAAGCCTGTGCTCAATAGTTTTGGTTTTGCGGTTCACAACCATGAGGCGCGACTCATCCCTGTTTTCGGCAGGAAATTCGGCCAATAGTTCTTTTGGCAGGTTGAAATTGAAGTTAGATAATTTCATATATTCCGTATGATTTTTTAATTGCGTGCAAATATACTATCGGGAAACAGGCGTTGTCAAGTGTTTTGCGATATATTTACAGGCAAGCGTTGCGAGTGCCTGTAATTACTGTACATCGACAAGGAAGCCCAGCCTTATCATATCCTCCCAAAACGCAGGATAAGATTTAGAAACTACCCCGGCATCCTGTATAATTACAGGGATTTTTACTGCAAGCGGGGCAAATGCCATGGCCATGCGGTGGTCACTATATGTTGCAATAACCTCCCCCGGCCCCTCTAAAGAAGGGGAGCAAGGCTGATACCGGCTTTGAAAACCGGGATGTGGCTGTATAGAAATATGATCGTCAGTAACCGATACTTCGGCACCAAGCTTCTCAAGTTCAGTTTTAAGGGCGGAAAGCCGGTCCGTTTCCTTGATTTTTAAAGTGTGCAGGCCGGTAAGGCGGCAGCCTATGCCAAGCCCGAAACAGGTGACGGCAATAGTTTGGGCAATATCGGGCGTGCTGTTCAGATCCAGATGGAAAGCTATCGGTTCAGGGCTGCGTGCTTTAGTAAGGCGGATGTTGTTATTGTTAAATATAGTTTCTACGCCAAATTGTTGATATATATTTACAATTGCACTGTCGCCCTGCAGGCTGTTTTTTTTATACGATGAAAGTGTAACCGAGGTACCCTCTGGCGAAAGGGCAACTATGGAATAGTAATAGGAAGCCGAACTCCAGTCGCTTTCTATAATAATTTCACGTTTTAGATTGTTGATTTCAGGTTTAGGCGGAACAATGATAGTATTATCCTGAAATTTTGCATCAATGCCAACTTCATTTAGTAGGCTTAAAGTCATTTGTATGTATGGCAGCGAAGTGGCCTGCCCGTCGAGGGTTAGTTCCAGCCCGTTTTCAAGTTTTGGCGCTATAAGCAGTAGTGCAGTAATATACTGGCTGCTCACACCGGCCTTAACCGCGAGTCTGTTATTGGTAAGTTTCCTGCCCTTAATGCGCAACGGGGGAAAACCTTCATTTTCTAAATATTCTATATCTGCGCCAAGGAGGCGCAGTGCTTCAACAAGTATGGCTATTGGGCGCTGTTTCATGCGTGCAGACCCTGTCAATACCACTTCCCTGCCCTCCTGCGACGCAAAAAAAGCCGTTAGGAACCGCATGGCAGTCCCGGCATGCTGTACATCAATGACTGTGTTATTTCCACATAAAGCCTTGTGCATAACATCGCTGTCATCAGACACAGATGCGTTTTCAAAAATGATATTGGGGTAAAGGGCACTGAGCAGCAGTAACCTGTTGGTTTCGCTTTTAGATCCGGTTATGGTTATATGTCCGTTTTTGATACTGCCCGGCAGATGTACCCTTACGTCCATTACTTAAGTTTCTGGTTGTTGTGGTGGCGGTCATGGTCGCGCCTGCTTTTGAGGTCCATCTTCTTATCAAAGGCCGCCTGCAGGTCAACCCCCGTCTGGTTAGCCAGGCACAGTACCACAAAAACCACATCGGCAAGCTCTTCGCCAAGGTCTTTGTTTTTATCGCTTTCTTTTTCACTCTGTTCCCCATAACGGCGGGCTATTATACGGGCTACCTCGCCTACTTCTTCGGTAAGCTGCGCCATATTGGTAAGCTCATTAAAATAGCGTACGCCATGCTCTTTTATCCAGTTGTCAACTTCCTGTTGCGCGTTTTTTATGTTCATTATTCCCTATTTTTAGTATCAATTATAATTGTTACAGGCCCATCGTTTACCAACGCCACTTTCATATCGGCACCAAAACGCCCTGTCTGGACTTCTTTACCAAGTTCCTGTTTTATGGCCCGGACAAAAGCATCATAAAGAGGTATAGCCCTGGCAGGGCCTGCAGCCTTTATATAAGAAGGGCGGTTGCCTTTTTTTGTTGCCGCATGCAGGGTGAACTGGCTCACTACTATGATATCGCCCCCAATATCCTGTACCGGGAGGTTCATAATGCCGTTTTCGTCATTAAATATGCGGAGCCTGGCTATTTTGGCTGCCAGCCAGTCGATATCTTCCTGTGTGTCGGCTTCCTCAATACCCAAAAGTATAAGCAGGCCAGCTTTTATGGCGGCCACTGTTTCACCTTCAATGGTTACTGATGCCTCACTGGCACGTTGTATCACTACCCTCATTCTACTTCATTATCATCAGTATATCCGCCTGCATACGGGTCAGTCCTGTAACTTTCATCTTCCCCATCTAGTATTTGCAGGTAACTACGGTAGCGTGACCATGCAATTTCATCATTATCAAGAGCTTCCTTAACTGCACAGTGTGGTTCTTCTTTATGGAGGCAGTTATTAAATTTACACTGACCTTTCAGGGCAAAAAATTCAGGAAAATAATCGCCTACTTCATCCTTTTCCATATCTACAACCCCAAAACCCCTTATGCCGGGCGTATCTATAATTTTAGCCCCAAAATCCAGGTCAAACATTTCGGCAAATGTTGTGGTGTGCTGTCCCTGGCTGTGCTGCTCCGAAATCTCTTTGGTTTTTAAATTCAGCGAAGGCTGCAGCGCATTGGCTAATGTAGATTTCCCTACGCCCGAATGTCCTGAAAACATACAGACATTGCCTCTCATCGCTTCAATAAGTGTATCAATACCCTTGTGTTCTGTTGATGAAATACGCAGGCATTTATACCCTATCTTTTCATAAATATATTGCAGGTAAAGCTGCTCATCAAGGATAGCCTCATCCAGCGTATCAATTTTATGGAATACAATAACAGCATCAATACCATAAGCCTCGGCCGTAACAAGGAAACGGTCAATAAAGCTTGTTGTCGTCACAGGATTATGTATAGTTACCAACAAAAAAAGTTTATCAATATTAGCGGCTATGATGTGAACCTGCTTAGAAAGGTTTACTGACTTCCGGATGATATAATTCTTACGTTCATGTATGCCGGTAATAACACCCGTAACAATGTCAGCTGTACCATCAAGCTCAAAATCAACCACATCGCCTACAGAAACCGGATTAGTACTTTTGATACCTACAATACGGAACCTGCCCTTTATGCGGCAATCATACATTTGGCCCTCCGCCGTTTTTACTGTATACCAGCTCCCTGTTGATTTATATACCAGTCCTGTCATAGCCGCAAAGATAATAATAACAGTCCTTAATTCCCTCTTCTGCCAATTATTCAGGAGCATCACATTCGGGCATTTATACCGGCCTTTTTCCTGCTA
>NZ_NOXV01000147.1 GCF_002251835.1 Flavobacterium cyanobacteriorum | reverse complement strand
AAATACAATCAGGTGGAGCTTGGAATGGTGGCGCTGCTTCGTGGAACGTAGTGAATAACAATGGCTACCTCCAATTCAAATCTGATGAGGCAAACACGCATAAAATGGCCGGCTTAAGTACTAATAATACAAATGCCGNGGTAATAATCTTATAAAAATACAATCAGGTGGAGCTTGGAATGGTGGCGCTGCTTCGTGGAACGTAGTGAATAACAATGGCTACCTCCAATTCAAATCTGATGAGGCAAACACGCATAAAATGGCCGGCTTAAGTACTAATAATACAAATGCCGATTTCAATACCATACAATATGCCTGGTATCTTCGTGCAGACGGTGTAGTTGAAATTTTTGAAAACGGCACAAGCCGCGGTACTTTTGGCAGTTATAATTCCAGCACAATATTCAGGATTGCTGTAGAAGCAAATGTTGTACGCTATTATACGAATAACACGTTGAGGTATACCAGTAACCTGGCCCCTACATTACCACTTTTGGTTGATGTTTCAATTAATTCTAATGGTGGTACAATTAAAGATGTACAGGTATTTAACAATAATACATTTACTTTTACTGCGTATGCTGAAAATGTAGGTGATAATCCTGTTTACCAATGGAAAGTAAACGGCAGCAATGTAGGCACAAACAGCCTTACTTACACTAACTCAGGATTGCAAACCGGAGATGAAGTAACCTGCGAAGTATTGCCATCATCATCAGGCTGTAATGCCATCACTTATGTTTCGAATAAAATTAAGATGACTACAAGTGCAAATCCGTCCGTACTGCCTATAACCGGTAATACCACCATTTGCCTTAATACCACCGGCACATTAAGCAATGCCACACCGGGCGGTATCTGGGCAAGCAGCAATACCGCAATAGCTACAGTAACCCAGACGGGTGAAGTTTCAGCTTTACAATCCGGTACCGCTACTATCAGCTATACAGTCACAAATGGAAGTTGCTCTACAAGTGTTTTCGCAACTGTAAATGTTTTAAACGCTACACCAAGTGTTACTATAGCTGCGAATAATAATAATATTTGCTCCGGTACCAGTGTTACAGTAACCGCGACAGCAACAAATATTGGAGGCGGTACAGTAACGTATAATTTTAAAGTGAACGGAAGTACTGTACAGTCATCTGCGTCTAATACATTTACTTCAACTACCCTTACCAATAACAGCATTATAACCTGTGATATAACTATTACAGGCGGACAATGCCTTACAGCTACTACTGTTAGTTCAAACTCTCTAACTATTGCTGTACAGTCACTTAATACGCCGGTGGTTACTATAGCTACGGCTGCTTCAACTATTTGTCAGGGTAGTAGTACACAATTTACAGCTACAGCTACTAATACAGGTGGAGGCTTTGTATCCTATAACTTTAAGGTTGGTGGTGTAAGCGTACAAAACGGTCCATCAAACACTTATACAAGTACAGCTTTTAGCAACGGCAACACGGTTACCTGTGATATTACAGTTACTGGAGGCACTTGCCTTGCCGCAACTACTGCAGTATCTAATACAGTTACTTTAACTGTAACGCCAAGGGTCACACCTACAGTATCAATAGCGGCTAACCAGACTTCTGTATGTATAGGTAACACAGTTACTGTTACAGCAACCGCTACTAATACTGGCAACGGCACTATTACGTATAACTTTAAGAGAAATGGTGCTTCTGTACAGTCAGGTACTAGCAATACTTACACAACATCTACTATAACTAATGGCAATATTATAACCTGTGAAATTACAATAAGTGGCGGAAGCTGTTTAACGGGTTCTTTTGCTACCTCAAATACGCTGACATTCAGTGTCATCAACCCAACTGTGGTATTGACGTCGTCATCGTCGGTAGTATGTTCGGGAGAAAATATACTTTTTAATGCTTCTGCAGCTAATATTACAGGTGTGGGTAGTGTTAGGTATCGTTATTTTGTCAATGATGTGTTGGTGCAAAACCTTCCAACCTCTACTTATAACACCAGTTCCCTTGTTCCAGGCGATATCGTTTACGTTGTAATGGTAGTTAGTGGAGGGCAGTGCCTGTCTTCTGTATCAAAAACATCTAATTCTATTGTGATATCATCAGGCTCTGTAGGTGGTACTGTTACCGGAACTACGCCAAGGATATGCGCCAATACAACACCTGGCCCACTTACCCTTGGTGGAAATATAGGCAGCGTACTGAAATGGCAGTCTGCAGACAATTCAGCTTTTACGGTCAACGTAGCAGATATTAATGTCACCACTACAACTTTACAGTCTGCGCAGATAGGGGCATTATCATCAACAAAATACTTCAGGGCTGTTGTACAGAATAATACATGTGGAATATCATTTTCACAACCTTATGGTGTTCTTATAGAGTCAACAACATGGAACGGTACCCAATGGAGCAACGGGGCGCCTGATGCTAATAAATCGGCAATATTTACAGGTAATTTCACGTCTTCGTCAAATATTGAGGCATGTTCTGCGCAGGTAACTAATGGTGCATCAGTGGTAATTTCAACAGGCAATACTATAACGCTGAGCGGTGCCATTACAGTAGACAGCGGCTCTCTCTTCCGCCTCCAAAACGCAGCTAACTTAATCCAGACATCTGATGTTGCTAACTCAGGAGCTATTGTAGTAGAAAGAAATTCGGTTCCACTGAAAAGGCTTGACTATGTATTATGGTCATCACCTGTTGCCGCGCAAAATCTTGCTGCATTCTCGCCGCTTACATCAAGTAACAGGTTCTACACCTATAATTCTGCAACAAATAATTATGCCAGCGTGGCATCTCCGGCAAGCACTGCTTTCGATGTCGCCAAAGGTTATCTTATAAGGATGCCAAATACTCATCCTGCAAATACGCCAACCATTTTTAACGGGCAGTTTACAGGTGTGCCAAATAATGGAAACTATTCGCATCCGTTGTTCAATGGTGGTGAAGGGCTGCGTTATACGCTTGTGGGTAACCCTTATCCGTCACCAATTAGTGCTGTTACCTTCGCGCAACAAAATGCTGCCAATATAACGGGTACTCTGTATTTTTGGAGGAAAACAAATTCATCTACTAACTCTGCCTATTGTACATGGTCTCCGCTGGGAGGCGGCACAGGAACATTTGTGAGTAACGGTGAAGACCAGGTACAAAATCCCCTGGGCGTTATCCAGACAGGACAGGGCTTCATTGTTGAGGCTACAGCTTCAGGTTCAGTAGTTAATTTTGCAAACTCTCAGCGTGTACCTGATACCAGTAACCAGTTCTTCAGGTTTAGTAACGATGATGAGTCGCACAGGATGTGGCTTAACCTAAGGAACCAGTCGGGAGCGTTTGCACAAACAATGGTTGGTTATTTCACGGGTGCCACAATGATGCACGATGAAGGTATGGAAGGCCTTCTTATACAGGATGGCGCTGTAAAGCTCTCATCACTCATCAATACTAATCTTTATGCAATACAGGCCAGGCCTGTAGACAATAACCAAAATGATATTGTTCCGCTGTTTTATCAGGCTGAAACAGGAGGTAATTATGAGATCGAGTTGGATAATGCAGATGGTATTTTCTCTACGGGAAGCACCCCGATATACCTTCTCGATAAGGACTTGCAAATTGTAACTAATTTAAAAGAAAGTAGCTACACCTTTGCAACAGGATCAGGCTCATTCTATCAGAGGTTTGAAATCCACCTGCAGAATCCTCTTCTTAGTGTGAATGATATTAATAAAAATGCCGCTAAACTGATTGTTTATATCAAAGATGATATATTACATATCAATGCCGGTACGGAATTGTTAGATAATGTACAGCTTTTTGATATTACCGGTAGGTTGTTATACAACACCAAAGGCGTAAATGCTTCTGAAGCAACGATAAACTGTACACCATACGAACATCAGACATTTATTATCAATGCTTCACTAAGCGATGGAAGAAAAGTTTCCACAAAAGTGATATATAATTAAAAAGAGTTATTGTTTTTTTTAGCAATAAGGTGATGTGTTAGTAAGAGGCTTCGGGCATACCGGAGCCTCTTCTTTTTTTAAACCCCGCATTATCAGGGGCTGATTTATCCCAAATTACGCAGTTGAAATTTCTGGAGATGTATCTATTGGATAATCCCAAAGTCCTACGAACCAATTTCTACGTTTTTTTTAGTGAGTGCTATGTTTAATTTCAGGGTGTTTCCCGTTTTTTCAAAATAGGCGCCAATGGCAAATGCGTGGTTTTTCCCGGGTTTTTGATTGGTAATATTTATCACAAACCTGGATTCCCTTATCTATCCCTACCCATAAATCCTGCTGGTCTATTAAGTGCTGTATGGGGTGGGTAAACCTGGCCGTAATATTC
>NZ_NOXV01000264.1 GCF_002251835.1 Flavobacterium cyanobacteriorum | reverse complement strand
TAAAAACTAACCATTCTTTTTTTTATTGTTTAGGACGCTATTGAAATGCAATATAACTTTTAAAATATGTAACTTTGCGCCACTATGATGATTAGGAAGTACATAGCCACAATTATATCGGTACTTATATTGGTTTCCAATATAGGGCTGGCACTTAATGTACATTACTGCATGGGCAGTGTTTCATCAGTTTCCCTTGCCTATAAGGTTGATGAGCCTGAAAACGGGCACCACGGGCACAAGCATGATAAGGCAGGTAAAATGGCCTGCTGCAAGACTTCAGATAAAGGCCATAAAAGCTGTTGTGAGAATGATTTTGTAAAACTCCAGGATAAAAACGAAGGTAAGGTCATTGTAAAATCACTACAGTTTGACCTTGATGCATTCTGCCGAATGGCAGAGTGGAAACCTGTTCCGTTTTATCAACAGCCGCCTGCCATACAACAGCAGGTTACATCCTTTTATTGCGAGGCAAATGCGCCACCGCTCTTTAAGTTATATTGCCGCTATATATTTTACGCATAAGCATAATGTTTTTATAAACGCTCCCTTACCATAAGGGGCAGTAGTATCATTAACATTATGACTTTATTTTATGCGAATATTATTTTTATTATTTCTCTTCCTGGCCGGCTTATATGTACAGGCTCAGGAAACCCTAAGCGGCCAGGTGCTCGATGAGCAAAAACAACCGCTTCCCGGTGCGGGCCTTAGCTGGCTTGGCACAACAATATCAACTGCTACAGATGTGGAAGGTAATTTTACACTTCCTTATTCCGGTGAATATAAAAAACTTGTGGTAAGTTTTATCGGCTATACCACTGATACCTTAACCGTTGCATCGCCTGAAAAAATTATCCATGTAATGAGGCCCTCTTCTTCCAACCAGCTAAAAGAAGTAGTGGTTGATAAAACCCGTAAAAGCCTTGAGCGCTCCTACGTAAAAACGGCTAACGTATCAACCATGAGCAATAAAGAGCTGCTTAAGGCAGCCTGCTGTAATATTGCCGAAAGTTTTGAAACCAATCCTTCCATTGATGTTAACTTTTCTGATGCCCTTACCGGCAGCAGGCAGATAAAAATGCTTGGCCTTACAAGTCCTTACCTCCTCATCGCGGAAGAAAACATTCCTTCGGTCCGGGGGGCGTCACAGGCTTACGGGCTGTCATTTGTGCCTGGCACCTGGGTGGAAAGCATACAGATAACAAAAGGTGCGGGGCCTGTTATAAACGGATACGAAAGTATATCGGGACAGATAAACTATGAGTTGCTTAAGCCTGTAAACGATATCCCTTTTTTCCTGAACGTATATGGCTCAACCGACAGCCGTTTTGAAGCCAATGCACACGTGAACAGGAAATTTTCTGATAAGTGGAGCTCAACGCTATTTTTACACACCAATGCGAGGATTGCGAAAAATGACATGAATGATGATGGTTTTCTTGACAATCCGCTGGGGCAGCAGATAAATGTGCTGAACCGCTGGCAGTATACAGATGCTGAAAAAGGCCTGGTGAGTTTCCTTAACGTACGCTATATGCGCGATGAGAAGCAGACAGGCGAACTTGATTTTAATCCTGACACGGATAAATTTACAACCAATAACTGGGGTTCGGAAATAAATACAGATAAATTTGATGCCTCGGCTAAACTGGGTTATGTATGGCCTGATATGCCTTTCCAGAGCATAGGGCTTCAAACAGCATATAACTGGCACAGGCAGGAATCATATTTCGGCTTTAATCAATATAACATTGACCAGAAAAGTATTTATTCAAACCTTATATTCAGTTCTATCATAAATAATACGCTGAATAAATTTTCAACCGGTCTTAACTTCAGCTACGATAATTATGATGAGTTTGTAAACGCGCCTGAAAACGGTGTGATGCTTCCGCGTGATTACAGCAGGACTGATAATTCGGCGGGTGCCTTTTTTGAATATACTTATGACAATACAGATAATTTCAGTATTGTGGCGGGTGCCCGTTTTGATGTACACAACCGTCTTGGCGCTTTCTTTACCCCAAGGCTCCACCTCCGCTATAATCCATGGAACAAAGCAGTACTGCGGGCCTCTGCAGGAAGGGGTAAAAGGGCTGCCAATATTTTTGCAGAAAACCAGTCGCTTTTTGGAAGTTCACGCTCGCTTAATATCGCCGGAAGCGGCGGGAAACTTTATGGCCTTGATCCTGAAATTGCATGGAACTACGGGGTGAGTTTTATGCAGGGCTTCAGCCTTTTCAATAAAAATGCCGAATTTATAGTTGATTTTTACAGGACAGACTTCCAAAACCAGGTAGTAGTTGATTTGTTTGCAAGCCCGCAGCAGGCTAACTTTTTTAACCTTAACGGCGATTCGTATGCCAATAGCCTGCAAGTGGAACTGAACTATGAGATAACAAGGCACTTTACTATTCGTACGGCTTATAAATACTATGATATAAAAACGCAATACAGTACAGGCATGGAAGAAAGGCCTTTGCAGGCAAAACATCGTTTTTTCAGCAATATAGCCTATGAGACCCACGTTAAAGAGGGAGGCAGGCAATGGAAGTTTGACTTCACTTATAACTGGATGGGCAGGCAGCGGCTCCCTTATACGGGCAGTAACCCTGAACAGTACCAGCTTGGTGAATATTCACCTTCGTTTTCATTAATGAATGCTCAGGTTACACGGACATTTTCAGGTGTATTTGAGATGTATGCAGGTGTGGAAAATTTAGGTAATTACAAGCAGGATAAGGCTATACTAGGTAATGATGACCCGTTCGGCCCATATTTTGACAGTAGTATTATATATGCACCTGTTTTTGGGCAAATGTATTACGCAGGATTACGTTTTAAAATAAAATAATGTAATATATTTAATAAAAAATTAATAAGAGTGAAATATGAAAAAAATGCTTCTTATAATGCTGGTGGCCCTGGTGGGCATATCAGCATACGCACAGGAGAAAAAAAATAAAAATGCCAAACATGAAATTGAAGTATATGGCAATTGTGATATGTGCAAAAAGCGTATTGAAAAAGCAGCTTATGGCGTATCGGGGGTAAAGTCGGCAATATGGCATCAGGAACATAAAGACCTGCACCTGATTTTAGATGAAAACAAGTGTACAGTGGACGATGTAAAGCAGGCTGTCGCCAAAGCCGGGCACGACACAAAAGATGTAAAGGCAAAAGATGAAGATTATGCTAAACTTCATTCCTGCTGCCAGTATACCAGGGAGTAAAACTTATTTTTCGGAGTTTACATCTGTTGGAGCAGGTTGCCGGGTATGGCTGTTGTAGTATCACTGTAGCGTTAATGTCCTGACTTCGCTGATGTAGACTCCTTCGGGATTTATTCCTTCAATAAGCAGTTTTAGTGTTGTTGACGGGCTAAAAGGATAATTTACTTTAAAATTACCGCCTGTATCTGTTACAATACGGCCGTCCCAGTGTATAGTGCCGAAATCTGCAAAACCCTTATCACTATAGGAAGAGTAGTTAGGGCGCTTAAACTTTTTGTAACTGCTAAAACCATCTGTTACATATATAAGTTTCTGCTCATTCTTCTTTTGCTGATAGAGTTCTTTTTTCATGTAGATTTTGATTATGCCACTCCTCGCATCGATGGATGGAACCGGCGCGTTAGCGTTAAGGTAAATCTCTTCTACATCTGAGGTTTGTACATAGAGCAGGTCATCAAGTGTAGTAAGTTGCATTCCATTGTAAAATACCAGTGGCGTGCTGCGCTGCCCACTAAGTGATATTATCGCCCTGCCGCTATAAATAGTCACTCTACCATTATTTTTCTGCACTTCAAAGCCTTGGAAATTAATAAAGTCTAATATGTAAAAAAAGCTCGACGCATCCTGTTCCGTGATTTTAAAGCCCCTCAACTGTGCATTGCCGCTTTTTCTTTTGTATTTAAGTTCCGACTGGTCCTTGTCGATTTTTACCTCATCAAGTTCAATTACATCTTCAAAAGTCCTGGGCAGATCTGTAGCTACGCCTTCATTATTTATATAGCGGCATTCCTGTTTTTGAGGTTTGAACATTTTATTAAACGTACGTTTATTATTATAAAATGTTGGCTCAATTATGATATCTTCGGGGCGTTTACCATTTACAAGTAGTTTAAAGCTTACCACAGATGAGTCTGTAGCGATGAGGTGATCCACTATAAGTTCATTGGAATCATTAATTTCAAGCGCCTTACTAATATAGTCATCTGTGGAAATAAAACGTATCCGTGCATTTTTTTTATCTTTTATGGGTGTTTTAATTGCCGCTTTCATGCCGATTCCTATATCGAATTTATAAGTATCTGTTGGAGGGTTTTTTACAATATCATACCACCGGTTTTTACTTTTTTGGCAGAGCATAAAAATATCGAGTTCATACATTTTTGCTTTGCTATTATCGTCAAACAGGTTTCTGCTGATTACAGGCCGGGATTGTAGGTACGGGTTTATAAAAAAATCCCTTGCCATATCAGTACCCCCGGTAAGTGCATTAGTATTCTGGGGAAGTACCGAGATGCTCATGTCTACCAGTGTAGCGCCTGCGGTTCCGGTAAGTTCTACAAGGTCACTATTGATTTTTTTTCCGGATATTGTTACGATAGGTTTTTTATCGCGTTGCTTAAAAATAAGACGTTCTGCCAGTTGTTCCATAGTCTCATCTATAACGCGTATGGTATTTACCCCTTCCAAAAGCTGATCATTTGCAACTGCAAGCTCCTGCGCGGCAAGAGCCGGGTTGAGATTATAAATTAAAGCCTTTTCGTCCTGATGGATTACAAGGAATAGTTTTTTACCAGCCTGTTTTTGTATGGCTGATTGGCTGAGTTTTGTTTTAATTATTGTTTTTCCTGAAATACCATAATTATTTACCTCCAGTGATGCGCCCATAACTTGCGCCTGTGGAAGTACCTGCTCGTAAGTGCTGCCATTTAGGGTCACTACTGCTTTTATCCCTTCGGTATTTCCGGCAAGGTCAAAACGGCCGTAACCAAGTTTTGTAAGAGGAACTTTTTTTAGTACTTCACCTTTTGGGTCTACAATATCCAGTGAGGCCACATTAGGGACACTACCGCCACAGCCCGTGATTTTGACACCTATTATATTAGTTGCATCTTTAATAATAGTGCCACCTTCGGGGTAGAAGCTTATGTTTACTGCCCCGGGATCTGGCGTTCCTGCAAAAGGATTACCTTCAGAAGGGTTTACTATTATAACTTCGTAAACAGATGATTCGTCTTCCGAGAAATTGTTCATCCAGTTAGTATAGAATTGCAGGTAATATTTGCCAGATTTATATTTGGGGTTTAGTTGAAAATTGCCAGCAAAGCTGCCTTTATTGCAGTAAAACAAATGTTTCGCTATTATATTGCCGTCACTGTCCAGAAGGGCACCGTATACGTTGGTAGTGCTTAGGAAAGGCTTGCCTGTTTTGCGTTGCAATACATAGCCTTTAAACCATATATCTTCGTTGTTTACGAATATATCTTTGTTCAAGTGAACGTGAATTACCTCTTTTTGCAGAAAAAAATACTGGTTTAACAGGCTGGCAATTTTGGCAGGCCCCTGTTCCTGCTCCTGGCTATGGGACATCATAAAACAAAGTAGCATTGTGATGCCGTAAAAAATCCGAATGAATTTACTCATAAGAAAAACTTATTGGCGCTAAAATAAATATTTATAAGTTATTTCAAAGCTTTGGGGGAAGTCAAAAATATACTTTTTTTGTTGATAATGGTTAAGTTTTTGTTACGTAATTGGAGCCCTGTGTACTGCCGGAGTCCTTCTTTATGGTTTTATAAGGGTATTGAGAACAGCCTGAAGGTAGTTTTTCCGGAAAATTGTAATCAAGGGAGAACCGGGCGTATGGTTTTTAGCCCTGATGGGAGCGGCATCCTCCCCGCCGCCCGCTTTTGCGGTGGGGAGATATAGCGCACAGCAGGACAACTCATCCTGAAAGAACGGGAGTTCCTGCTCCTAAAAAATAGAGGCGTATGCCACAAATACCCGGGTAAAGATATGGCTGATATGAAGTATCCCGGGGTTATAAAATAAAACCGCCTCGGTGTGAGGCGGCTTCTTTTAAAGTATTGCTGATTGCTGATAATTACATCATTCCTGGCATTCCGCCGCCCATTGGCATCCCGCCGCCGCCGGCATTTTCTTCCTTGATGTCAATCAGTGCACATTCGGTAGTAAGTATCATTCCGGCCACTGAGGCAGCATTTTCAAGGGCTACACGGGTTACCTTTTTAGGGTCGATGATACCGGCTGCAAGCATGTCAACGTACTCATCTGTTTTGGCATTATAACCAAAGTCGCCTTTTCCTTCCGCTACTTTAGCAACTACTACTGAACCTTCAAGGCCTGCGTTTTCAACAATGGTCCTTAGCGGAGATTCAACAGCACGTGATACTATTTGTATACCGGTAGCCTCATCTGCATTTTCAGCTTTTATATCGGCTAATACCGCTTTGGCCCTTAACAGCGCCACGCCACCACCGGCTACAATACCTTCTTCAACTGCAGCCCTTGTAGCATGCAGGGCATCGTCTACACGGTCTTTCTTCTCTTTCATTTCCACTTCCGATGCTGCACCCACATAGAGTACGGCTACGCCGCCGGCCAGCTTGGCAAGGCGCTCCTGGAGTTTTTCCCTGTCATAATCAGATGTGGTAGATTCAATCTGTGCCTTGATCTGGTTTACGCGGTTTTTAATGTTATCCGCATCGCCGGCACCGTTAACAATAGTAGTATTATCCTTGTCGATAGTTACCTTTTCGCAGGTACCAAGCATATCAAGAGTTGCGTTTTCAAGTGTATAACCCCTTTCCTCAGCGATTACGGTACCGCCTGTAAGGATGGCAATATCTTCAAGTAGCGCTTTTCTTCTGTCGCCAAAGCCAGGGGCTTTAACGGCTGCAATTTTCAGCGCGCCGCGAAGCTTGTTCACAACAAGGGTGGCAAGGGCTTCACCGTCAACATCTTCCGCGATTATAAGCAGCGGTTTGCCCGATTGTGCCACAGGCTCCAGTACAGGAAGCAGCTCTTTCATGGAAGATACTTTTTTATCGTATAGCAAAATGTAAGGCCTGTCAAGTTCAGCCTCCATTTTTTCTGAATTTGTTACAAAGTAAGGAGAAAGGTAACCCCTGTCAAACTGCATACCTTCTACAACGTCAACATAAGTGTCGGTACCTTTTGCTTCTTCAACAGTAATAACACCTTCTTTGCCTACTTTGCCGAATGCAGTAGCAATAAGCTCGCCAATGGTTTCATCGTTATTGGCAGAGATTGAAGCTACCTGCTTTATTTTTTCAGTAGCGCTTCCTACTTCTTTTGATTGTTTGGCAAGGTCGGCCACTATAGCCTCAACTGCTTTGTCTATGCCACGCTTAAGGTCCATAGGGTTAGCGCCGGCGGCTACGTTTTTAAGGCCTTCTTTTACAATAGCCTGTGCCAGTACGGTTGCTGTAGTAGTTCCGTCACCGGCAAGGTCATTGGTTTTAGAGGCAACCTCTTTAACCATCTGCGCACCCATGTTTTCCAGTGTGTCGGTAAGTTCTACTTCTTTAGCTACTGATACACCGTCTTTAGTTACGGTAGGGCCGCCAAATGATTTGCTGATGATAACATTACGGCCTTTTGGGCCAAGGGTTACTTTTACTGCATTAGCAAGTGCATCAACACCACGCTTTAAACCGTCGCGTGCTTCGATATCAAATTTTATTTCTTTTGCCATTGGTTTGTAAATTATGTTTTAAATATTAAACGCTTTATATAATTGCAAAAATTTCTTCTTCCCTCATTATCAGGTAATCCTTACCTTCAAATTTTAATTCTGTACCTGCATATTTTCCGTACAAAACAGTATCGCCTACCTTAACGGTCATGTCGTGGTCTTTTTTGCCGTTACCTACGGCTACTACAATACCTTTTTGCGGTTTTTCTTTAGCAGTGTCAGGAATGATAATTCCGGAAGCTGTTTGTGTTTCTGCTGCGACCGGCTCAATAAGAACACGGTCTGAAAGTGGTTTAACGTTTAAAGCCATATGTATTAAATTTTTTGTTATTAAAGTTAACGCTTCTGTTTTCTCAGAAACTGTGCCAATGCTTAAAACTGACAAATTTTACAAAACAAAAATGCCAGCATGTCAGTGCCGGCATTGGTTATAGTTTGGTAGTACTGTCAGAATTATGGCTGTTGTGCCGGTGCCGGTGCCGTGGCAGGCGCAGGTGTGCCTTGTGGCTGTTGTGCCGGAGTTGCAGGTTTTGTTGCAGCACCAGGCGCAGGCTGTGTGGCAGCCGGTACGGTAGCTCCTTCTGTAAGCTCTTCCTCTGTAGCGCCTTTATTTGAAAAACTTAATGTGGAAAACAATATAAGTGCAATAAGTATTGTAGCCAGTGTCCAGGTGCTTTTGTCAAGGAAATCAGTAGTTTTTTGTACACCTCCCATCATTTGGGAACCGCCCAGGGTAGATGACAAGCCGCCTCCTTTGGGGTTCTGTACCATAATCACTATTATAAGGAGGAAACTGACAATCGTTATCAGTATCAAAAAAATTGTAAATGTGCTCATTCCTTAATTATTATTTTGTTGTAAAAGTTTTATCTCTGAAATTCGGTCTGCAAAGAAAACACTTTTTTCCGGATATTTCAAAATTAAAATTTCATAGGCCTGAATGGCTTTGCTGTATTTTTTTTGCTCCAGGTAAACCCTCGCCAGTGTTTCAGTCATAAGGTAAGAGGTATCCTGTATGCTGCGCTCAATGTTTACCGGAGGCGACGGTGCGGTTTTGACAGGGACAATTTTAGGATTGGTTTCGATAAATTTGTCTATCATTTCGAGTTTTTTATTCCTTGTTTCGTTTTGCAGGACGTCCGGCCCGGGTAGTTTTTCCGTTACTATTTCATTGTGCGTCTCTTCATCACGCTTTACGGGCGTTGCTTTAGAGAGTTGTAGCCATTCATGGAAAGAATGTTTTTCGTTTTTATTAAATTCAAGTGGCTTTCCTATTTCCAGTTTCTCCTGTGCCTGTTTTATTCCGGGCTGGGTATATTCAGGCTTTAGAGTATCGGCTTCGGGTTCTTCTACCGGTTTCTGTTCGGTTGCCATAATGCTCAGCTTTATTGATTCTTCAAGCTTATTAACCGGAGGCTTCACTTCTTCTGTAGCTGGCCTGAGTTGTTCGATGTCGCGGATAAGTATTTCGCCCGTTGCTTTTTCGAGGTTTTTTACATAATCATTCTGAATAGCCTGGAATTGTTCGGTAGTTATAAAATCAAACAACACAGATCTGTCTGTAGTATAGGCAGCTGCTTTTTTCAGCTCAGGGTTATACCGGTAGCTGTCGCGGTTGTACAACCCTTTTAAATGAATAGCGCGTGCGCTCTGCAGATACGGGTATTCCGAAAGCACAGCCTCAAGCTCCAGCGCCTGCCTGTCAGTAAGGCTGTAAGGCTTATTAAGCAGGTATGTAAAATCTTTTGTGTTCAATGTGTATGTTTTCGCGTTCAGGGTTCAACATTATGATGGATATTCTACCTACCATTTTGCCAGTGTGTCATTAAATATATCCTGGGTTATCCTTTCAAATATTACATCAAGTCCTTCGCGCAGTGTTGCGCCGGTGGGAAGCTGGTTTCCGCTAAAGTCATAAAAGAAACTATACCTTTTTTCAAAACTGTCATCTTCTTTCTTACGGTTACTGAAACGAAGCAGGACCGTAATGCTCAGCCTGTTTTGTGCGGCACGCTGGTCTGCGGTGGCTGTCATCGGCGCAATGCGGTAATCTACAATTTCGCCCTCATATACCAGTTCGCCGCCGCTGTTGGTAAGGCTAAGGTTAGTCTGGTTTTGGATCAGGTCCTGCAGCCTCCTCGTAAAAGTAAGGTCAATACCGGGTTCAACCAATTCGGCATTGTTAATAAAATAGTTTACCTGAAATGTTTTTGCATCTATCTGCCCCGTACCTGTAAAATTATAAATTTTACAGCCGCTCAGCGTAAGCAGCAGGGTAAGCGCTACTATGTATTTTATATTTTTTATCATGGTTTTACAGGTCAAACTGTTTTATTTTGCGATACAGTGTCCTTTCTGATATGCCGAGCTCTTCAGCGGCAGCCTTGCGTTTTCCTTTGTTGCGGTCAAGTGCTTTTTTTATCAGTTCTATTTCTTTTTCGTCCAGCCTCAGTGTTTCCTCTTCCTCTACGGTTTCGGCAAAAAGGTAGTTATCCTCTTCTTCATGGTGTTCCACAACAGGCTCCGGCCTTACCTGTTTTTGCGGTGTGTACACCTCCATATGCGGCAGGTCGTTTATTACCCTTTCGTTGTCCTCCCTGTCGCCATATATTCTCTGTATAAGCCCTTTGTTGCTTTCCTGGACTTTGCCTGTGTTACCGTTCTGCATAAGCTCAAGGGTGAGTTTTTTCAGGTCGTTCAGGTCGGCCCGCATGTCAAACAGCACCTTGTATAGTATCTCCCTTTCCGTACTGAAGTCGCTTTCCTGCTTCTGGCCCGGTATCACGGCGGGCAGGTTGCTGCCCGCTTCAGGCAGGTAACCCCTGAGCGTAGCGGCTGAAATATTCCTGTTGGTCTCCAATACTGAAATTTGCTCGGCCACATTACGCAACTGGCGGATGTTTCCGCTCCAGCGGTACTGTGTCAGCAGGTTAACGGCATCATCTTCCAGCTTTATAGGCGGCATTTTATATTTATGTGCAAAATCAGATGAAAATTTCCTGAACAGCAAGTGCACGTCGTCTTTTCTGTCGCGTAGTGGCGGCAGCGCAATTTCAACCGTGCTTAAACGGTAATACAGGTCTTCCCTGAACCTGCCTTTTTCAATGGCTTCAAACATATTAACGTTGGTAGCAGCCACTATGCGCACATTTGTTTTTTGCACCTGGCTTGATCCTACTTTAATAAACTCACCATTTTCAAGCACACGCAACAGGCGTACTTGGGTAGTAAGGGGCAGTTCGCCTACTTCATCCAGGAAAATAGTACCACCATCGGCTACTTCAAAATAACCTTCGCGGGTGTTTGTAGCTCCGGTAAAAGCGCCTTTTTCATGCCCGAAAAGTTCACTGTCAATAGTGCCTTCGGGTATGGCGCCGCAGTTTACGGCAATATATTTGCCGTGCTTGCGGTGCGAAAGCGCATGTATAATACGCGGTATGTTTTCCTTACCCACACCGCTTTCCCCTGTAACCAGCACGGAAATATCGGTTGGCGCCACCTGTATGGCTTTTTCTATAGCGCGGTTCAGTTTAGGATCGTTCCCTATAATCTCGAACCGTTGTTTTATGGCTTGTACGCTTTCCATAGCCCCCTAACCCCCAAAGGGGGGAATTAAGATTTTATAATTAGATTGTATTTGTTGTCGGGTTTGAGGCAACTTCCCCAATTCCCCCTCCGGGGGTTGGGGGGCTGTGCATTTCGCTATACCCAACGGCTTCACCTATTAATGTTGCCGATGTGCAGTCGCTAACCAGCACGTTTACAAAATCGCCCGGCTTGTAGGTTCCTTTAGGGAACACCACAGTGGTATTTTGCGAGTTGCGCCCGCTCCAGTGTGCAGCCGACCTTTTTGATTCTTTTTCAATAAGTACTTCCACTACCTGGCCTACAAAACGCTGTGTACGCTCCAGGGCCATCTTCTGCTGCAGGCTGATGATCTCGGTAAGCCTGCGGTTCTTCACTTCGGCCGGGACATCATCCTCCAGCTTGCGTGCTGCCAGGGTACCCGGACGCTCAGAATAGGCAAACATAAACCCGAAATCGTATTTGCAATGCTCCATGAGCGACAGCGTATCCCTGTGGTCTTCCTCGGTTTCTGTTGGGAAGCCGGCTATCATGTCCTGTGATAGTGAAATATCGGGTATAATCCTGTATATATTGTCAACCAGCGCCATGTATTCCTCACGGGTGTGCTGGCGGTTCATGGCCTTTAGTATCCGTGTGCTTCCGCTTTGTACCGGAAGGTGGATGTATTTACATATATTATGGTGTTTCGCCATTACCTCAATAACCTCCAGGTGCATGTCCTGCGGGTTAGAGGTACTAAAGCGGAAACGCATCTTAGGGAAAGCCGCAGCCACCATATTAAGCAGCTGTGCAAAATCAACTGCTGTGGCTTTCTGCATTTCTGATGCCTTTTCAAAATCTTTTTTGAGCCCGCCGCCATACCACAGGTAGCTGTCCACGTTCTGTCCCAGCAGCGTCACTTCCTTAAAGCCGCGGTTCCACAGGTCGGCAATTTCTTCCATAATGCTTTGGGGGTCGCGGCTGCGTTCGCGGCCACGGGTAAACGGCACTACGCAGAAGGTACACATGTTGTCGCACCCGCGGGTAATCGATACAAACGCGGTAACGCCGTTACTGTTAAGGCGTACCGGGGCAATATCGCCATACGTTTCTTCTTTGGAAAGGATAACATTAATAGCTTCGCGGCCTTCTTCAACCTCCTTTAGCAGGTTAGGTATGTCTTTATAAGCATCAGGGCCTACAACCAGGTCCACAATTTTTTCCTCCTCCAGGAACTGGCTTTTAAGGCGTTCGGCCATGCAGCCAAGCACACCCACCTTCATGCCCGGGTTTATCTTTTTTATACTGTTATATTGTTCCAGCCTTTTGCGCACTGTCTGCTCGGCCTTGTCACGGATGGAACAGGTGTTTACCAGCACCAGGTCGGCCTCTTCAATATTTTGTGTGGTGTTGTAGCCCTGGCCTGAGAGTATGGATGCTACAATTTCACTGTCAGAAAAATTCATCTGGCAGCCGTAGCTTTCAATAAAAAGTTTTTTGCTATTGCCTTCTTTTTGCTCTAAAACAAGGCTTTGTCCCTGTTTGTTTTCTTCAATTATCTTTTCCATTACCGCTCCTGTAGTACTTTTTGAGAGTTGCAAAGATAGTATTTTATTTTAAGGTGTGACAATATGACAGCTATTTAGGCTGATTTCCGAAGGGGGTTACATTCCGGCTCCCGGCAGGTACGCACTATTGTTTTGAGTTNCCGCTCCTGTAGTACTTTTTGAGAGTTGCAAAGATAGTATTTTATTTTAAGGTGTGACAATATGACAGCTATTTAGGCTGATTTCCGAAGGGGGTTACATTCCGGCTCCCGGCAGGTACGCACTATTGTTTTGAGTTAGCCCCGATAGAAGCGGCATCCTCCCCGCCGCCGCGCTTATGGCGGCGGGGAGATAGAGCGGATAGCGGGAAGCGAAGCCGCCAAAAGTGCGCTTAGCCGGCTGCTCCGTATAATTATACTACGTTTTTATACCTGTAGCTTTATGTCCCTTAAATATGTGCTGAACCCTGTGATACCCGGGGCAGTTGGAGATAATGGAAAGGTTAATGTTTTGGGAAATTATGTTTTTTAAAAAGTGTTAAAAACCAATATTTAAAAAAAACCAATACTTTTGCCACACAAAGAAAAGTATAATGGCAAAGAATTTAGTGATTGTGGAGTCGCCTGCAAAGGCAAAAACCATTGAGAAGTTTTTAGGGAAGGATTACCGGGTGGAGTCCAGTTACGGGCACATTGCCGACCTGCCTTCCAAAGAAATAGGTGTGGATGTCGCGAATGGTTTTAAACCTAAATATGAAGTCTCTGCCGATAAAAAAGCGCTGGTAAAAAAATTAAAGGACCTCTCTAAATCTGCCGAAACGGTGTGGCTGGCAAGTGATGAGGACCGCGAAGGTGAGGCCATAGCGTGGCACCTGGCGGAAGAACTGAAGCTGGACCAGAAGAAAACAAAGCGTATCGTTTTTCATGAGATTACTAAATCAGCCATACAAAAGGCAATAGAAAACCCCAGGGGCATTGATTATAACCTTGTTAATGCGCAGCAGGCCCGCCGTGTGCTGGACAGGCTTGTGGGTTATGAGCTTTCGCCCGTACTGTGGAAAAAAGTAAAGACCGGCCTTTCTGCCGGAAGGGTACAGTCAGTATCCGTAAGGCTTATCGTGGAGCGCGAGCGCGAAATACAGAACTTCAAAGCAGAAGCTTCTTATACTGTTACTGCCGAGTTTGTAAACGAAGCAGGGAAGTCATTTAAAGCAAGGCTTCCGAAAAATTTCAATACAAAAGAAGAAGCCCAGGATTTCCTGAATAAAAATATTGGCTCTATATATAAGGTGTCAGACCTTGAAACCAAACCGGCCAAAAAATCGCCTGCCGCACCTTTTACAACGTCAACGTTGCAGCAGGAGGCCGCCAGGAAATTGTATTTCCCGGTAGGGGTTACCATGATGCTGGCGCAAAGGCTGTATGAGGCGGGGCTTATCACTTACATGAGGACTGACAGCGTAAACCTTTCGCAGGAGGCCATGGCCGCTGCCGAGGAAGAAATCATCCGCTCGTATGGTAAGGAATTCAGCCGCCCGCGTAACTATGCTACCAAAAGTAAAGGGGCACAGGAGGCGCACGAGGCCATTCGCCCAACTGACATGACAAGGCACACCGTAAATATTGACCGTGACCAGGCAAGGCTGTATGACCTGATATGGAAACGTACGGTAGCATCGCAAATGAGTGATGCGCAGCTGGAGCGTACCAATGTAAAAATAGTAGCCAACAACCATAACGAGGTTTTTGCCGCATCAGGGGAAGTATTGCTTTTTGAAGGTTTCCTGAAAGTTTACCTTGAAGGGAATGACGATGAAGATACCGAACAGGAAGGCATGCTGCCGGCACTAAGGGTAAATGAGCAGCTTCGCAATAATTATATTACCGCTACGGAAAGGTTTTCAAGGCCGCCGGCACGATACACCGAGGCATCGCTGGTAAAAAAACTGGAGGAGCTGGGTATTGGCCGCCCGTCAACCTACGCGCCTACCATCTCTACCATCATCAACAGGAATTATGTGGAGAAAGGCAGTTTTGAAGGGCAGGAGCGAAAATACCGCCAACTTACCTTAAAGGGCGCTTTGGTTTCCGAACAGGAACTTGCCGAAAATGTAGGTTCAGATAAAGGCAAGCTAATCCCAACCGATATTGGTATCATTGTGAATGATTTCCTGGTGAACCATTTTGAATCGATACTTGATTATAATTTTACGGCTAAAGTAGAGCAGGATTTTGACGAGATAGCCTCTGGCAATGAAGACTGGACCAAAATGATGAAGGACTTTTACGGCCATTTCCATCCGGTAGTAAAAGATGTGGAGAAAAATGCGGAGCGTGAATCCGGTGAGCGTATTTTGGGGACTGACCCAAAAACAGGGAAGCAGGTAAGTGTACGCCTGGGGAAATTTGGCCCTATGGCCCAGATTGGTGATGCCGATGATGAAGAAAAGCAGTTTGCCAGCCTGATGCCGGAACAAAATATAGGTACTATTACGCTGGATGAAGCTTTAGGCCTGTTCCAGCTTCCTAAAAACTTAGGTACTCATAAAGGCGAAGAGGTGGAAGTGAACAATGGGCGTTTCGGGCCATATGTGCGCTTCGGCAAAATGTTCATTTCGCTTCCTAAAGGTGAAGACCCGCTGGATGTAACCCTTGAAAGGGCAAAGCAGCTTATCGATGAAAAAGAGCAGGCAGATGCGCCTATCGGCTATTATGAAGAACTGCCGGTGCAGAAAGGTGTAGGGCGTTTCGGGCCATTCATCAAGTGGAACAACATGTTTATCAACGTAAGCAAAAAATATAATTTTAAGAATCTCTCGCAGGCTGATATTGAAGAGCTGATAGAAGACAAGTTGCAGAAAGACCAGGATAGAGTGATACATAACTGGGAGGACGAAGGCATACGTGTGGAAAAAGCCCGATGGGGCCGTTCCGTAATACTGAAAGGCAAAATCAAGATTGAACTTAATAAAGATGTTGATGCCGCTAACCTTACGCTTGACCAGGTGAAACAGATGATTGAAGCCAAAGCGCCTGCGAAAGCTGCCGGCAAAAAAACAGCAGTTAAGGCCGGTATTAAAAAAACAGCCGTGAAAAAGAAATAGTATATGGTATTTGAGTTTTTACAACCTGTAGAGCCGGAACTGATCGATTTTATTAATAGCCTTTCGGCACAATCGCTTGGCAAAAAAACAGCGTTCCACACACATGATGAGTTTCCGGACATGGAAGCGGCTTCAATAGCCATCATTGGTGTGCCGGACAACAGGGGAGATGAAGGCGCAAAAGACCATGTAAACCTTAATTATATACGGAAGGAGTTCTATGGGCTTTTTCCTGGCAACTGGGACAAAAAAATGGCTGACCTGGGCAACATTCCGGCGGGCGAATCCCTGCAGGACACGTATTATGCCCTTAAAAGCATTGTCGAGGAGTTGGTGCGAAACAAGGTGATTCCGGTTGTGATAGGGGGTACGCAGGACCTTACCTATGCCATGTACAGGGCTTATGACAATCTTGAGCAGATGGTTAACCTGGCGGCAATAGACAGCAGGTTTGATTTCGGTAAAGAAGATGAAACCCTATCGGCGCGTTCCTACCTCACAAGGATTATAGTTGAGGAGCCTAATAATCTTTTTAATTACAGCAATATCGGCTACCAGACCTATTATAACCCACAGGAGGAGATAGACCTTATAGAAAAGTTGTTTTTTGACGCTTACCGCCTTGGCGAGGTGTGTGCCAACCCTGCGGTTGCAGAGCCCGTGTTCCGCGATGCCGACCTTGTAAGTGTTGATATGGCGTCAGTTAAGTCGAGTGATTCAGGCAATTTAGTTAAATTTATCCCAAATGGTTTTAATGGTAAAGAAATTTGTACTTTAGCACGCTATGCGGGTATAAGTGATAAAGTGACCTCTTTTGGTATTTTCAACCATAATAACACAAAGCAGGAATCGGTACTGATAGCGCAGATTATTTGGTATTTTATTGAAGGCATACATTATCGTTCCAATGAATATCCGTTTGGTAGCAGGGAGCATTACCTACGTTATATAGTGCCTTTGGAAGAAGGGGAAATGGTGTTTTACAAAAGCGATAAAACAGAGCGGTGGTGGATAGAGATACCTTTTGTGTCAGATGTTAACAATAAATTAAAAAGAAATACGTTATTACCGTGCATTTACGAAGATTATGTGGGGGCTTGTAATAATGAGTTGCCGGAGCGCTGGTGGAAGGCCCAGCGAAAAAATATAATTTAGACAAATTGTCACAATTTACCGATGATTTGCACAATCTTGGTAGGTGTTAGCTTTTTGTTTAGGTTTTTTTATTAAAATAATTGTTTTTTTCAAAATAAATAAATAGGTTTACGCCTTTAAAAAATAGAAGTACATAAATAACCCAAATTATATGAAGAAGCTCATTGCATTAACAGCAACTTTATCATTCTTAATTAGCTGTGGTTCCAGTGACCGGGGGGAGCTGGTAGGTGTTAGAGGGAAAAATTGGAGGCCAGAAAAGCCTTATGGTATGTCTTTAATTCCGGGGGGCGCTTACATTATGGGTAAAGCCGACGAGGATTTGGCGAATGTCCAGGACGCTCCCACGAAAACGGTGACTGTGCGTTCTTTTTATATGGACGAGACAGAGATAACCAATAGTGAGTATCGCCAGTTTGTAGAGTGGGTCAAAGATTCTACTATCAGGACGAGGCTTGCTATTTTAGCGGAAGAATTCGAAAAGAAACCGGGTGATGGGGGTATTGGCGAATTTGCTTTTGCGGATGCTGATACCACCAACCAGTCTGCATACGACAAATACATGTACGAAACGTATTACAGCGTAGCGGATAATCCTTATGAAGGGCGGAAGATAAACAGAAAAGCAAAATTAATCACGGATCCTCAAAAGTATCCTGATGAGTACTATGTTGAGGTAATGGATTCCATGTACCTGCCTGCTTCTGAGTCATACAATGGGCAGAGGACTATTGATGTTACCAAACTTAAATTTAGCTATGCGTGGATGGATATACAGGCCGCCGCGAAAGATAAGTCTAAAAATACCAGGACTAAGAGGAGCAAGTATATGAAGAAAGAACAGGTAGAGGTTTATCCGGACACTACGGTTTGGATTAAAGACTTTGCTTATTCTTACAATGAACCAATGCATAATGATTATTTCTGGCATGAGGCCTATGGAGAGTATCCTGTAGTAGGTGTTACCTGGATGCAGGCCAAAGCCTTCTGTGCCTGGAGGACACTTAACAAAAACGCATACCAGAAAAGGAAAGGCCGTTCTCAGGTGAATTCCTTCAGGCTGCCAAGCGAAGCTGAGTGGGAATATGCTGCAAGGGGTGGCCTGGAATCTGCAACATATCCATGGGGTGGCCCGTATGCTAAGAATGACAGGGGATGCTTCCTTGCTAACTTTAAGCCGAACAGGGGAGACTATGCTGCTGACGGTGCTTTATACACTGTAGAAGCAAAATCATATGACCCTAACGAATATAATCTTTACAATATGTCTGGTAACGTGGCTGAATGGACAGAGTCATCCTATGACGCCTCTTCGTATGAGTATGTATCAACAATGAATCCTAATGTTTCTGACAACAAAAACAAAAGGAAAGTTACACGTGGCGGTTCTTGGAAAGATGTCTCTTACTTCCTTCAGGTAAGTACCAGGGACTGGGAATACCAGGATTCGGCAAGGAGCTACATCGGCTTCAGGACTGTTCAGGATTACATGGGTACACAGGTAACAGGAAACGGAAGCGGACTATAATCACAAAACCAACTTAAATTTGTATATTTTTTTAATTAACTTAACTAAAAACTAAAAATTATTTTCACTATGGCACTACCTAAAAAAGTTATGAATTTCGCCTATGGTATGGGGGCAGCAGTTGTAATCATCGGAGCACTATTCAAACTGATGCACTGGCCTGGGGCAAGTATAATGCTTATTGTTGGTTTATCTACAGAAGCGCTTATCTTCGGTTTATCAGCTTTTGACCCGGTTGAAAAAGAACTTGACTGGTCATTGGTATACCCCGAACTGGCTGGTGGAGACGCTAAGAAGAAAGAAGCCAAAAAAGAAGATCCGAAAGAAGCACAGGGCCTCCTTTCTCAAAAGCTGGATAACCTTCTTAAAGAAGCAAAAATCGACGGAGAGCTTATGTCAAGCCTGGGCAACAGCATAAGAAATTTTGAATCGGCTGCTAAAGGTATATCTCCTACCGTGGATTCAATAGCTTCTCAGAAAAAATACAGTGAAGAAATGTCTATGGCTGCCGCTCAGATGGAGTCACTAAATAGCCTGTACAAAGTTCAGCTGGAAAGCGCTTCCCGCAATGCTGAAGCTAACAAAGAAATAGCTGAAAATGCTGCGAGGCTGAAAGAGCAAATGGCTGTGATGACCCAAAACATCGCTTCTCTTAACAATGTATATGGCGGTATGCTTTCTGCAATGGGTAATAGAGGCTAATTAGTATTAATATAAAAAAACAGAGAACTAATTAGAAATGGCAGGAGGAAAATTAACCCCTAGGCAAAAGATGATTAACCTGATGTATCTGGTTTTCATCGCAATGTTGGCACTAAACATGTCGAAAGAAGTACTATCCGCTTTCGGCCTCATGAATGAACAATTTGAGTCTTCTAACGTTGAAGCATCTAAAAATAATGAGGCTCTTTATGAGGCTCTAGCCGCTAAAGCTGCGGAAAATCAATCATTTGCCTCTGCGAAAGCTTTGTCTGATAAAATAAAAGGCATTTCCAATGAATTTTATGTATATCTTGAGAAGCTGAAAGGAGATATTACTAAGGATATTAAAAAAGAAGAGAATGGCAAGCTTCCTTATGAGTCAATGGATAAAGGAGATAAAATTGATGAAGGATGGTTTGAAGGAGACGGTTATTCTAAAAAGGGTAAGGAAATCGTAGCTACCATAGAAAGATATAAATCTGAGATGAAAGCTGCTATTGGTAAAGATGTTAAATATATTGCTATTATCAAAGAATTGGATAGTAAATTTAATACTGCTGATGTTAAAGACGGTGAGGGTGTTACCAAAAAATATCTTGACTATCATTACAAAGGTTTCCCTGCTATTGCTTCCCTGACAAAGCTTTCTGCTATGCAAAATAATGTAAAAGTAATGGAAGCCAATGTTTATAACCTTGCTTTAGGTAAGGCAGCGATTGAAGCAACTTCGCTTAACAAATATAAAGCTATTGTAGTTTTAGATAAAAATGCTTATTTCCAAGGGGAAAAAGTGACCGGTAAAGTTGTACTTGGACGTTATGATGAAAATACCAAACCAACTTCTTTCCAAGGTCCTGGTAAAATTGATCCTGCTACGGGTCAGGCTATAATTGATATGACTGCCGGTGCTGTCGGCGAACAAACTATCAAAGGTAAATTTAACTTTCTTGAAGACGGTAAAAATATTCCTTTAGAGTTTACAGGTAATTATGTTGTTGTACCCAGGCCTAACTCAGCTACAATTTCTGCTGATAAGATGAATGTAGTATATCGTGGCGTACCTAATCCTATATCAGTATCTTTTGCAGGTGTGTCCGCGGATAAAGTGAAAGCTTCCGCCCCCGGTATGCGTCCTGCCGGCAAGCCCGGTCAATATATATTAAGTCCCGGAGACGGTACTGAAGTAATTATTAACGTAACCGCTACACTTCCTGATGGAAAACCGGTTTCTGATAAAAAAGCATTCCGTATTAAAGGGCTTCCAGCTCCTACAGGAAAAATCAGGGGCGAGGTGGCTGCCAAAGGTTCAAAATCCAATTTGGAAGTATGTTCAATTACAGCAGAAATGGAAGACTTTGATTTTCCTGTAACTGTTAACGTTACTCAGTTTACTATCAAAGTTCCCGGCCAGCCCACTATTGTGGTTCAGGGTAACAGAATGGATGCCAGGGCTAAATCAGCTATTCAAAAAGCCAATAGGGGAGATGTTGTTGTAATAGATAATATTAAAGCTAACTTTGTTGGTATTGACCAACTTGCTAAACGAGTTTCTCCTTGTACTTTTGAAGTACAATAATTCAATTAAAAGTTCGTTAACTTACAAAAAGTATAGACAATGAGTAGGAGGATTTTTTCATTTATGGTTTTCTTTAGCCTGGTTTCTTCAGCTGCTTTTGCACAGTCAAACCTGCTAAATGCTAAAACTCCCGGCGAAATTGGGAAAAAAACCGCCGCCCAGGATTCTTTAGATAATGACAAACCACTGCCCTACGGGTATGTGGGTGACAGGGATATTTTACTGGGCAGGAAAGTATGGGAAGTTATCGACCTGAACCAGAGGATCAATTTTCCCATGTATTTTCCAGTGGAAGATAATCTTGGCCCGGACAGGAAGCCGCTTTATGATGTGTTAACGAGTGCTATACGTGAGGGTAAAATAACTGAAGTTTATGATGACAGTTACTTTACAACCAAAAAGAGCCTGAAAGATATTGACGCTTCACTTTCAAAAATTGATACTACTGATGCCGGTAAAGAGCAAATGAACTCTGACCTTAAAGCATATAGGTCTGGTAGAAAGAAAATATCTCAAGAATATATCAATAAAACTGAAATTAAGGCAATAGATGTAAGTGGTTATGAAGTGCTTGGTTACTGGTACTTTGACAAGCGCCAGGGCGAACTTAAGTACAGGATGCTGGGTATTGCTCCAATTGTTCCGGATGTTTATACAATGGATAAGGAAGAGAAGGATTATATCCGTATTTTTTGGATATATTTCCCGGCTGCGCGTGATGTACTGCACAAAGTCAAAGCCTTTAATGCAGAAAACTCTGCCATGGCCATTACCTTTGATCACCTGCTTAATTCAAGGCGTTTTAGCGGCAATATTATCAGGGAAGAGAATGTATATGGCGACAGGCTTATTGAAGAATACATGAAAGATAATGCCCAGATGCAGCTTTTAGAATCGGAGCGTGTTAAAGATAAGATCCGTAACTTTGAGCAGGATATGTGGAATTATTAAAACGTATATCTTAAACCATAGAAACTCTTACCGTAAAAAGTAAGAGTTTTTTTATTTGATATGAAAGATTATTTAATTATAGGTTGTGGCCTTGCCGGTATCAGTTTTGCCGAAACGGCCTTAAAACACAATAAAACCTTTACGGTTTTTACAGACACTTCTCAAAATTCCAGTATTGTTGCAGCAGGTATATATAATCCGGTAATTGTAAAAAGGCTTAGCATGCCATCCGGTGCCGCGGCACATATGGATTATATCAAGCCGTTTTATGCCGAAATTGAGCAGAGGCTTAAGGTTACTTTTGACCACAAAATACCCTTATACCGAAAGTTTGCATCTGTTGAAGAACAAAACGACTGGTTTGCTGCCACAGATAAACCAGGCTTATCCGCTTTTCTTTCAACAAAAATCATCCTTAAGCATTATGATTACCTGCCTTCCCCATTCGGTTTTGGCGAAGTGCTGCATACAGGTTATGCTGATACGGCACTATTAGTTGATAATTATAAAGCCTTTTTGAAGAAAAATAATTTGCTGATACACGAATCTTTTGATTACAATTCCCTTGAAATACATGATAGTTATATACTTTACAAAGGAATTATGGCAAAGAACATCGTTTTTGCCGAAGGTTTTGGCATACATGCCAATCCTTTTTTCAGTAATTTGCCGCTGGCAGGTACCAAAGGAGAATTGCTTTTAGTCAGGGCTCCACTACTTAAGCTAGATGCTATTGTTAATGCCGGTGTATTTATTTTGCCTGTTGGCAATGACCTTTACAAGGTAGGTGCGACCTATGAATGGACCGATAAAACATCAGTACCCACAGCGGCTGCAAAAGCAGAACTTCTTCAAAAACTTAACGGGCTTATAACCTGTGATTATGAAGTAATGGCCCACTATGCCGGTATACGCCCTACCACAAAGGACCGTAAAGCGCTGATAGGCACACACCCAAAGCACAAAAGGGTACACCTGCTGAATGGCCTGGGGACAAGGGGTGTCATGCTTGGCCCGCCTATGGCAAAACAGCTTTTTGATTTTATTGAGCATGGCATTGAGCCTGACCCGTCAGTTAATCTTTCGCGGTTTATGGTTTAGCTTTTTCCGAGTTTGCTGTCATAACTGATGAAAAAATTAATCCATATATTCCTGGACAGGCGCATTATAACAGGCATAAAAGCAACCAGTGTAACCACTATGGCTATAAAAGCGGTGATAAGGCTGCTGTTCAATAAAAAGAATGAAATCACGAAGGCTGCGAATGCAAAGGCAATGCCTACCCCATAACTTACATACATAGCACCAAAAAAAAAGGAAGGTTCTATTTTGTATCTTAATCCGCAGTGGCTGCAGGTGTCATGCATAGTAAAAACTTTAGTAAGTATGTACGGGTTTTTATATATGTACATGCTTTCTTCATTGCACCGGGGGCAAGTTCCTGTTAAAATGCTATATAATTTAGAACCTTTTTTTAACATTTGCATAGTTTTTTGGTACAGCCAAATTTACAACAATACATAGAACTGAAATGCTAAATATTCATAATTTATCAGTGTCGTTTGGCGGCACCTATTTGTTTGAGGAAGTAACTTTCCGTCTTGGAGCGGGTGACAGGGTCGGCCTTGTAGGAAAGAATGGTGCCGGAAAGTCAACCATGCTGAAGATATTATCCGGCGAGCTTCAGCCTGACTCGGGCACTATAGCCTCGGAGAAAGAGATAAAAATAGGTTTCCTGAAGCAGGATATTGATTTTGTAAAGGGACGCACCGTGCTTGATGAAGCCTACCAGGCTTTTGATGAAATAAAACGTGCCGAAGGCAAAATAGAAGAGATAAACCACCAGCTGGCTACCCGTACCGATTATGAAAGCGAGGAGTATTCTAAGCTGATAGAAGACCTTAGCGATTATACCCATCACTACGAAATACTGGGAGGCTATAACTATGTGGGCGACACAGAAAAGATACTGCTGGGGCTGGGTTTCAGGCGGGAGGATTTTGATAAGCTTACCGATACTTTTTCGGGTGGGTGGCGCATGCGTATTGAGCTGGCCAAGCTCCTGCTACAGTCAAACGATGTACTACTCCTGGATGAGCCTACTAACCACCTTGATATTGAAAGTATCATCTGGCTGGAGCAGTTCCTGCGCAACTATCCGGGTGTAGTGGTGATTGTATCACACGACAAAATGTTCCTGGACAATGTTACTAACCGCACCATTGAAATTTCATTAGGTAAGGCTTATGATTTCAATAAGCCTTATACCGAGTATCTTGTGCTTAGGGAAGAGATACGTGAAAAACAGCTGGCAACCCAAAAAAACCAGGCAAAAGAGATAGAGCGAACCGAAAAGTTGATTGAAAAGTTCAGGGCAAAGGCTTCTAAAGCTTCCATGGCGCAGTCGCTCATAAAAAAGCTCGATAAGGTGGAAAGGATTGAGGTAGATGAAGATGATAATTCAGTTATGAATATATCGTTTCCTGTTTCGGTGACACCGGGGCGTGTGGTGGTGGAAGCGGAGCATGTAACCAAGAAATATGGCGAAAAAACGATACTGAAAGACATAAGCCTGTTAGTAGAACGGGGCAGTAAGATTGCTTTTGTCGGCCAGAACGGACAAGGTAAATCTACCCTCATAAAAGCCATAGTGAAAGATATTGATTATGAAGGCCATATAAAGCTGGGGCATAATGTGCAGTTAGGCTATTTTGCCCAAAACCAGGCGGAATATCTTGATGGGGAAATAACCCTGCTTGAAACCATGGAAAATGCCGCAAACGACACTAACCGATCAAAAGTGCGCGATATGCTCGGGGCATTCCTTTTCAGGGGTGATGATGTAGAGAAAAAGGTAAAAGTACTATCGGGAGGTGAACGAAACCGCCTGGCACTATGTAAGCTGCTACTGCAGCCAATTAATGTACTTGTGATGGACGAACCTACCAACCACCTTGATATCAAGTCTAAGAATGTGCTAAAAGCTGCCCTGCAAAAGTTTGAAGGCACACTGCTGCTGGTATCGCACGACAGGGATTTCCTGCAAGGTATGAGTAACATAGTATATGAGTTCAAGGACCAGAAGATAAGGGAGTACCTGGGCGATATCAATTTTTACCTGGAGCAGCGTAACCTCCAGAACATGCGGGAGGTTGAAAAACGTGATGTAGTGAAGGAAGCGCCAAAACAGGTAAAAGCGCCGGTATCTTATGAAGACCAGAAAAAGAACAAGGCGCTGCAGAATAAGCTCAGTAAGATTGAGAGCCAGATACAGCAGCTTGAAAATGATATACAGCATGATGATAAGCGCCTTGCTACAGATTATGAAAAACTGATGGCAGACGCTTCATTTTTTACGGCATATGAAAAGAAAAAGCAGGAGCTTGATGCACTGCTGGCGGAGTGGGAATTGGTGCAGGAAGAGATTGAAAAAGCAATTTAATAATAGGTATCTAAATTAAGATGAAGAATATTTGGACCCTCATACTCCCGGTTACTGTAGTTTTGCTTATTTCATGCGGTAATGAAAAAGAAATAAAAAGAGATATATTAAAACATAATAATACTTTGGAAAATACCAATCCAGTAATCTATTTTGAAATACCGGTAACCGATATAAAGAGGGCAAAGCAATTTTATGCAGCTGTTTTTGGTTTCACTTTTGAAGATGAAGTTATTGATGGCAATACAATGGCACTGTTCCCTTTTTCAAAGCAGAAAACAGGAATATCAGGTGCATTAGCCAAAGGTGATATTTATAAGCCAACTACTAAAGGAATTTTAGTATATTTTGCTACTCAGGATATTGATGCTACCCTGAATGCGGCATTACAAAATGGCGCAAAGGTTTTGTATCCAAAAACCTCAAACGGTGATTTAGGTTATGTAGCTGAATTCCAGGACACGGAAGGCAACAGGATCGCACTGCACCAGGCAGTAGATTAGGAGTATGAAATTTTTAGCATTTTAGGGTTAGCTAACTGGCGTGTACTGCCTTTCTGAGATAGCCCCGATANGGGCTCACCTCTTCCCATTCCGAACAGAGAAGTTAAGCCCGCCAGCGCAGATGGTACTGCAGCAATTGTGGGAGAGTATGTCATCGCCTTCCTTTAGAAAACCCTTCACTACAACAGTGAAGGGTTTTTTGTTTTGGCAGCAGTTTTTTTTTCTGAACGACAAGTTTTTGTTAAAAAAAGTATAAATTTGTTTTGAGATTGCTACGGAAAATATATTTAGATGAAGGGGATAAAATTGTTATTGATTTTACTATGCTGCACATCCATATCTTATACGCAGCCTGCTGATTTTTCAATCACTGTAGTAAAAACAGATGAAACCTGTATAGGTAATGGGACAGTTACTGTCACAGCGCAAAATACAACGCCTTTGGCAACATTGCAATACATCATTTACAAATATCCTAATCTTACTACCCCGGTTTCAGCTAACAGTACAGGGCAGTTTATCAATCTTACCTCTGGGAATTATAAAATAAGAGTAATACAAACCCTACAAGGAAATTCAAATACAAGGGAACAGGATATTGTCATACTTAATATTGATAATCCTCTGGAATATTCATTTACAGTTTCAAATCTGGGTTGTGCCCAGGGTGTGCAGTTAACGATAACAGTTACACAGGGGACAGGTGTAGGTTATGAAATTATCTCAGGGCCGGTTACAAGGCCCTTGCAAACCTCAAATATATTTACAAATTTACCTGCCGGTACTTATAACTTCAGGGTTTTTAATGAATGTGGTGTAGGCGTGGTTACAACCTACCAATTGGTATTAAATGAAGCCGTACTGTCGATTTCTGACCCTTCATTTTCACAAACATCTTCGGGTGACTGCAACTTTATTAATGTAGTCAATACAGTTGCTGTTTCGGGGGGGGCAGGGATAAGTTATCCACTTTTTATCCAATATACAATAAATCTGCCGGGTGGGGTGCCGCCACTTATAATTAACCGAAACATACCGTCGGGCCCGGCCTCAGGGCTAGAACTGTCACAAATGTTCCAGATTTTTCCCAATACACCTTACACCTACAGTATAAGTATAACAGATGGATGCAATACTGTTGTTGAAAGTTCAGGTACAATAGATAATTCATCTATAAGCATTGGTTTTGAACCAATACCTGTACCATGTGGTAAAAAATACCTGTCACTTTTATTATCCGGGCATACTGCCCCTGTTACGGTTACATTCATGAGTGCGCCTCCTGATTTTAATCCTGCAGAATTCAACACGCAGCATCCCGGCCCTTTCAATACCAGCCAGATTGATTATGGCAGGGCAAACCTGCCCATTCCTGAAGGTACGTATAATATCCAGATTACAGACGCCTGCGGGCGTACAGACAGCGTTGTTGTCACTATTGAATATAACAATCCTATCCCTGAGATAAGTGGGCAAAACAACGGGTGTTTTTCAGTATTGGGAAGAATTACTGCTTCAGTACCTGACAGGTCTGTTGTTACCGCTGTAGTACTATCAGCGCCCGATAACTATGCGCCTGCTCCTCCCCATGACGTTTCGGGGTTCATTACTTCTGGGCGCCTTGTGCTTAATAATGTCCCCGTAGGGCTTTATACTATTCAGCTTATTGACAATTGTGGCGCTATTTATGAAGTGCCTGTTGAAGTCCCCCTTTTTGTAGAAAGAGGATTTACATCCCGTACTAAAGCAGACTGCACACCCGGTAACGGTTCAGTGAGGATAAGGAGCCTTAACGGTAATTTAACCGATATAGACATTATACAGGCGCCTGCTGCGTTTGGCACTTTCCCTGTCGATGTATCAGTTAATATAAATACAACAACCGGTATATTTTACATGAGCGGCCTCCCGGAAGGTGAATACCGGTTTAGCGGTACTGATGTATGTGGGATACAACGAAGCGTAGATATTACAGTTACAGGGTACCAGCCGGATGCTGAACCCTATGATTTTGTGCCGAATTGCGGGTCATTTTTTATTACGATGGACGATGACGCTGCTCCGGACAATGCTACGTACTGGTTACAGAAGAAGAATCCGGTAACAGGAGAGTGGAGCCATCCAGAAACTGGGGTGGTATATACCGAAGGCACTGTCCCGGATGCTACAACCGGCATGGCACTTATAAATTTTCAAACGGTATTTAATCTTACCTTCGATGGTAAGTTCCGGATTTTAAAAAGTTTTGAGAGCTATAACAACGGGAGCGAAATAAAAAAATGTATTATCATCCTGGGGGAATTTAATTATAGTATGGATTTGCAGATAGTTAACGCCTATACATTATCATGTGATAATCGTCCCAATGATATTTACATAGAAGCAGAAAATGGCCTCCAGCCCTATGTTTACAGGATTAAAAAGAAAAACGGCGCCACCTTTATTGTTGAAAATGGGAATAATAATATATTTCAGCAACTGGAATCTGCCATATATGAATTTGAAGTAGAAGATGCGTGTGGTAACAGGGAGCCCAGCATTATTGATATCAGCCAGTTGCCGTCACTTGTGGACGCTACACGCCCACTTGATATGGTAATATGTACTGATACTTCGGTTTTTACAGGTTATATCTTTAACCTCGGTAGCCAAAATACATTGATTTTGGATGGCCAAAGCCCTTCATTGTATACAGTAACTTATCATACAACACAGGCAGATGCTGATAACGGAACCAATCCCCTTCCTGTTGATTACGCAAACACATCAAATGGCCAGGTCATTTATGCACGGGTGATACATAACTTTATTCCATTATGCCATGTGGTTGTTTCTTTTAGACTTATTGTAAACCGAATACCCGATATTGAAATGGACACACAATATTATATTTGTGAATCAGGAATCGTAACCATATCGGCACAACCCGGCTTTGATCTTTATGAGTGGTCTAATGGCGCAACAGGACAAACAATTGTGGTTAGCCAGCCTGGAGATTACATACTGACAGCTTCAAACCTCTACCAGGGGATTACATGCTCTGCCTCAATTGAGGTAAATGTCGGAACTTCTTCAAGGGCCACAATCATAGATGTTGAGACATATGACTGGACTACAAATCAAAACAATATAACTATATACGCCGAAGGTATTGGTAATTACGTCTATTCTATTGATGGGATAAACTATCAACAGAGTAATAATTTTGCCGGGCTTGAGACAGGTATATATACAGTATATGTGAAAGATCTTAATGGTTGCGGAATTACGGCAAAAGAAGTCTGGCTGCTAAACTATCCTAAATTTTTTACCCCTAATGCAGATGGTACCAACGACCGCTGGCGAATTAAATATTCTTCGCTGGAACCTGCGATGAAAGTCTTTATATTTGACCGTTTTGGCAAACTAATTACGGGATTCAACGGTACGGATCCAGGCTGGGACGGCACGTTAAATGGGAGCAGGCTACCGGCTACCGATTATTGGTTTGTCGTTGAAAGGGCCGATGGTAAGATACACAAAGGCCATTTCTCCTTATTGCGGTAATATTTCTACTACTGTTTTTGCGTTTGGGCTCAGACTATGTAACTATTTTAGATTATAAGCAGGTTTTGGTTTAAAATTTAGCCTACATACCGCTCATGCAGTGAAATTTCTAAAAAAGAATAAAGGGCGGCTGCCCTCTTATTCTTTTAAAATTTTATAAACAATATTTAACTCCGGGATTTTCAGTATATATAGCCCTGCTGCCATTCCTTCCAAATTTGTGGGAACGGCCGAATTACCGTTTTTAATAAAGCGTCCATTTATATCATAAAGCTGAAAATTGTAATACTCTCCATTTTCACCGATTTTCACTTGTACTAAATCCTTTACGGGATTAGGGTATAGCTGTATGTTTACTTTTTGGTATTCTTCCGTGTTAGCAGTTGCTTCATACCTAAGCAGCCCACCATTTACACCCCAAAAAGCTTTCGTTTCTGATAGAAAATAAGCTGAGTATATGCCTGACGGTTCAGGGAATGGAAAATAATAGCATTCTTTGCTCCACGAAATTCCATCGGTTGATTTTTTAAAGAACGTGTTGCATGTGGTGCTTGTGTCAGAATAACCGCCTATAAACAGATTGTTATTTACTATACTTATAGTTGTTAATGCCGTGTTGTTCTCTTGGTGTACAAGATTCCAGGTGTTTCCTCCGTCTGTAGTCCTGAATATTCTCCCATTTGTGATGGTTGTAAAATAGCCCACCTGATCAGATATAAATTTCATGAAATTAGGTGTAGTTCCCATCGTTATAGGAATAACTTCCCATGTAGTTCCGCCATCTGTAGTTTTCAAAACCCTATTAGTGCATAAAGCAAATCCTACCTGATTATTGATAAAACAAAACCGGTAAATCTGCCAGCCCGGCTGTGGCAAAATAAACTTGCTGGAAGGTTTGCCCTGAATCAGTCGTCCTGTAGATCCGGTTACCGGATGAAATAAAACCTATATTTTCATTCAATAGCGTCCTAAACAATAAAAAAAAGAATGGTTAGTTTTTAAC
>NZ_NOXV01000289.1 GCF_002251835.1 Flavobacterium cyanobacteriorum | reverse complement strand
TTTAGCGGTTAATAATCAAGCCCGAACGCAAAGCCATCGGACGTTAGGTGCAAGCGTAACGGACGACCGTACAACTATCGGGCTGACATCAAGAAAACCAGACGGACGACTTCTAAACAGACTTTCGGACGACAGTAACTAGGCAGACAATTTCGCTGTTCTATGACACAAACCGACCTGACTTTGCCGACACTCAAGCCGACCCAAATGGTTTTTAAAATTTTTCCTACCGCACATTTTAAAAAATAATTTAGCCAACCCGCATTGGCACATTTGGGGTTTGCCCTACCCACAATCCCACCCGCCACAAACCCCAAAAGAGCCAATTCTGCCAATCCTTTCAGTATTGATACTTATAGTCCGTGGACTTATTTACATCTATTTAAGACCTTTGTATCCAAATTATAGAAATGGGTACAGTATATTCTAAAAGTGAAAAAGCCTATTTAGAACGAATAGGAAACCGGATACGTGAACTTCGTACAGAGGGCGATTTATCCCAAGAAAAATTAGCTTTTGCATGCGACCTTGACAGAACTTATATCGGTTCTGTGGAAAGAGGCGAAAGAAATATCTCTGTTATTAATCTTAGAAAAATTGCAAAGGCTTTGAAAATTAAAGTATCCGTTTTACTAAATATTGAAGAATGAATAAAGACTTTAAAACTCCTCCACAGTCAGTTAAAATGTTGACTGATTCAGAAACATTAGCACATTATTTTACAGAGTTGGTTGGCAACCCATTTACATTAACAGGAAAAACAAGAACTGACGGTTCAAACATTCGTAAACTTATAGCTTCTGTATTAGAAAAGTATCCATTACCCGAATTGGCTGAAGTCGGACAATTTGAAATTGTTCCTCCAAAAGGAAAAGGCGTTCCGAAAATTGCCAGAGAGTTTATTGACACCTACATTGTAACGAGTGGAACATCTTATAATTTGCAGGTTTGGAACAGAGTTCCGGCAGCAGAAACGTTGCTGATAAAATACGAATCTGGAGAAAGTCTCAAGTGTACCGATGTGCGATTCGTTTTTGTCAGGATTGACATAACAAAAAACATTATTGCTTCGGTTATAATTCTCACCCCTGAATATATAGAACAGAGATTTGGGAAATTTGGTAAACCAACAATTAAGCATCAACTCTTAATTTCAGGAAAAGTAAGAAGGGATATTTATGAAAGTGTAGATAAAATACTCTCCTTTCCCGATTCTAAAAAACTTTCCTATTACATTCGACACGATTATCTGCCACCAAAATCAGGTATGGTTGAGGAACCGGACATTAAGCATTTATTTTCCATTGCATTATTGAGAAAAATGGTCGCTGAAAAATTAATTGGCTTTAAGCTGGATGCGGCATCAACCAAAAACAGAGGTCAGGCTTTGGAAAAGAAAGTCCTCGAATTGCTTGGCTACGAGGTAAAGGAATCCGATTTGCTATATGGTGCATTTCCCGATATTAGAAACCAATTATTAGAGGTAAAAGTACAAGACAGCCCCACTGTGGATTTGGGTAAATTTTCACCCGAAAAGGAAGAAATTGTCATTGAGGATTCAAGACTAACAACTTTTGATGTAAGGTATTTGATTGCATTAACCAATCCTAAAACAGAAATAATTGAGGGCATTATCCTTTCTCCGGGTGAGAAGTTGGGCGAATTATTTTCTTATGTAAGTGCTGAAAGCTATAAATGTCAACGAGCAATCCCAATGGCTTTTTTCGATAACCATTATGGAAAATCTGTTTTTAATCCAGACTAAAAATGGGTTCAACTCCAAACGATTCCGCAACTTTAATTTCCAACAGATTTTCTAATTCTGAAATTTCCGTCTTATCGTTTGATTGATTCAATTTTTTAACGATTGAAATAATTTCTTTCGCTTTAGAAGAATTAAAATCGGGCAATGGATACCTTTCTACATATTGTGTAAAATATCTTCGCCTGCCGGAATATAGCTTGTTATTAAATACCAAGTCGTGATATTTGGTCATTAATTTAGAGTTAGCAATCCCCTGAATTAACAGCAACTTTTCTACATCTTCCTCTTTTGCCGCTACAATCCAGTAACAATTGCCGTTGACTATCTTTCCGCCTTTATCGAAATAAAAACGAGGCTTAAAGCTTATATCAGGGAAAACAAGTTTTGGATATTTCCATTGGTCAGGACGGTGAGGAACCCACAATTCAAACCATTGTCTTCCTGCTTCAATAAGATATTTTCTTGATTTTAATTTTTCTTCGTGTTGCAAAAAATATTTTTTCGCTTTGGGGTATTTTTCTATATCAACCGTTTGCTTTTCGCCACCAACGGAAATATGTGGATAGAGAACTTTTAATTTGAAATTATCCGTAGCGTTCCAAGGTTCTATATTTTCCTGTGAAATCAACTCTTTCAACAACTCATCTTCGGGTTTTGTACCGTTAAGATTTTCCCATTTATCACTGATGAATACTTTATCAGCAGTTGATTTAATACCTACTTTTACCTTAAACAAATCTCCCACCCGATTTTTTGAAGCCTTATCAATTTTTGAAACCCAATCCGATTCATTATTTGATAACATTTCCCAACAAGCACCGGAAGCAATTTTATATTTTAATACACCTGATGATTTTTTATACCGCTTGCCGTTTGCAACAAAGTAACCAGATTGTTCATTGTTTAGCACTTCATATACGGATTCTACAGGAATTAAATCACCTTTATAGCCATTCAGTTCCTCATATATTTTGATAAAATTTGCAGAGGAGGGGCTTTTTAGTTTTTTCTTTCTCCCAATAAAAATTGCAGGTAATACAGCAGCATCAAACAACTTTGTGTCTCCCAAATCAATCAATTCCAAAATCTCATAATTCTCGGACAAGAATTTCCGGATACTTTCTCCGCCTTTTGTTGACAAGTACCTGTTAGAAGTGATTACCCCAAGTATTCCCCCTTCTTTCAGACTTTCAGTCATGGCAATCAGGAAAGGATAATACAAATCAACCCTTCCTTTTAAATTAAACTTTTGGGCAAGCTCCTGTGCCTGTTCCGTTCCTAATATTTGGGTTCGTACATAAGGCGGATTGGCAATGACAATATCAAAGGAATTATTTACAAATGATTTATTGTATTCCTGAAACAAGCCTAAATTACTTTGGTTGGAAGAAACATCAATAGCCTGCAAAAAATCTTCGTGAATGAGTTTAATATTTTCAGCACCAAATCGCAACGTTCTTTCTTGAGCAAAGCTCAAATATTGCTCATTGGCATCATAGCCTGTGAGTGAAAAATCAATAGCAGAATCAGAAAGTATATTGCCCATTGCAATGAGTAATTCCCCTTCTCCACAGGCAGGGTCAAGTACCTTTTGATAGTTAGGTTTGACATAAGAAGTAATCCTTTCCGCTAAGAAAACAGAAAGCTCTTTTGGGGTAAATGTCGCCCCTGTGTTCTTTATTTGCTCTTTGGTTGCCATTGACAGGTGTAAAGATACTTAAAATCATCAAAGAATCAACTCCTTAAAAGCCTTTTTTATCAACAATTGAAAGTTTACCCTCGCCACATAAGCCAATAGGCATAACCCCTCACTACTTCTTTTTCTTCCTTCTCTTTTTGAAAAAGTCCTTTTTAGTCTCTGCATCTTCTTTTCTGCCTTCCTCAATTTCCCAATCTTCCCAACGCCTTGCGTGGCGAATCTTATTTCGGGTAATGAAGTAGTGCGACTTACATTCAAAATTCCAATTACCAATAGACGGAGAAAGTGAAACGGTTTTTCCGTCAAAACGAAGTTCCCAATCAGTTGGCGAAAGCGGTGTTACAACTTTGTTTCCACAACCACAGACACACAGATGAACAGCAGTTCTATATTCAACAGAAATATAAAGAACGTCTTGTTCAGGACTGTTCGGGATATACTCAACAAACTTATGCTGGATTGTCTTCATTAAGCAATTTATTTGTGTTGATTAAAAACAAACTATTATGCTCTTTTTTTACGTCTTGGTAGAAACCGCTCATTTTTTTCCACTTCAAGACTGCAAGGATAGCGTTGAGACAATTTAAGTCAGCAATTTGAATGTTGTTTGAATATTCATTTTCTTCAAATTCCATTGAGCCAATTCGTAAATCCAAATGGTCGCTTTTATTTGATGAACCAACCGTAACACGAACAGCACCATTCAAGCAATCATCGGCTTTGTTCACGCCAATACCGACATCAATAAATGTTACGCCCATTTTCAAAAATGCTTTTGCAAGGTTGTACCGAACTTCGTTTTTATCAATGCTAATAAAAACATAATTGAAATCCTTTAGCTCATTTACGTTTTCAGGCGTTACATACTTCGTATGCACTTTTATTCCTGCGTGCATATTGGAATAAATTCCGTAGTAATAATCTACTTTTTTTATTCCGTTTTCTGTTTCCAATTTTTCACTTGAAACAGCACCGGGCGAACGAAAAGCGTTGTGCAGTTGAAACTCATCACCGTCAAAAATATGTATTTCTTTAACGGGAGTTTTTGCGACTTGGTCAAGAATATACGAGCCTGTTCCGCCCAGTCCGATAATTGCGATTTTTTGATTTTCAAATTTTCGGTTTAGGAACTCAATTCCTGCACGGGAAGAATTCGTGTCGGGATATTTAAAAACGTTTGTATCAATCATTACTTCTGTTTTCATTTAAGACTTTTTTAAAAGGTTTTGTTATTACTGTGCCGTCAATGACTTTAGCATTAATACTTAGTATTTCTGCATAAGTCCTGATTTTTTCATAGTAGTTCGGGTAATTTCCCGACAATGGTTTGCTTGAGAAATAATGTGTAGCCAATAGTTCGCTTGTTAGCTGTATTCTATTGTAATTATTGATTATTGCGTCAAGCGGTTGTCCATTAGCATTGCAAGGTGTTTCGCCATTGAAATAAATCGTATGGTCTGGGGGCGTAGAAATTTTTGTTGGACTTGCATAGTTTAGTACACAAATCAAAGTTCCAAACGCTATATTTTTTGTAGGCGTAGCATAAGGTATTTGGCGGACAACCAAGTGTCCGCCTTTTACCTCTATGTCGTAGCCTTCTTCTTGCAGGCGATTTAAGTCAGGGTTAAGATTTATCAGTTGCTGAGGCATTGAATATCATTTTATGTTTAACAAAAACTTCCTGACCCGCAAACATTGACCCTTCGGGGTTTTGTCTTGGGCCATCTTCGTAAGCTACGGTGTAAACCATTGTCGGCTTGTCTATGTACTGCCCAAATGCAAGAACAATTACTTCTTTGAAGCTAATTTTTTCTTTAGTCCATTTGTGCGGTGTACCGTTTACCAAAATGATTACTTCTTTCGCTTTTGAATAGAAGTGTTCAATTTCAGGACGAGCAAGATTGACTTGCTTATCATCGGGAATCGGTTCATCTTCCCACGGCTTTTTAACCGCAAGAAAAATTTCTTCCTCTTTTGCGATGTGTCCTAAATTTCGGATTTCAGCACCAGTAATGTATTGCTGATTCCATTCGTACTTCTTACCATTTATGGTAAGCTCTAAAACACGGCTTCCGTGTTCACCTTTTGGATTTTTGTCTTTGTTTTCTGACATTGTTTAAAAATTTATTTGTTCAACCTATCTACTAAAACCGTTACAAAATTATCTTTGTGTAACAGACCTCAATTACACTACTAAAACCATTACTAACGGTTTTTGGTAGTTAATGTGTAGCAGTAAAAAATGAACAATAGTCAGGACTTAAATAACGAAGCAACGGAGAGCCTCTTGGAATATATCCAATGGAAGGACGAGCCTGACTATGCGGAAATAGCTAAGGAAGCATTTAGGGTGTTTACTTTCCGTTATCAATTAGAGCTTCTAAAGAAACTTACACCCATTTGTAAAAATTGGGGATATGACAAACAGGTCGCAACTGAATTAGCTTATGAGGCTTTTAACCGTATTTGGAAGTACCCAAAATTTGACCTTTCAAAATCAAAGCAAAAAGATTACCATAAAGCTATCAAATTTTACCTTTTTGGTATTGCTAAACGACTTTTAGCTGATTACAAAAAAAGCGAAACAGAAGAACCAAATCCATTTACAGGTGACGAAGAAATAATTCGTGATTTGCCCGATATAGAAACGTTGAGCGATGATAAAGTCCGTAAAGCAGAGTTAAAAAGAATGTACGAGTTGTTAAATGGAGCTTTGTCAAGGCTTACACCAAAACACAAGGTGATTTACCTTACATACAAGCATTATGAATCATTGACGAACGAAGGGTATAATTTACCAAGACACTTAACGAAAAAGTTACAAGACGAACTTGACCTAACGCAAAACAGTATTCGTGTTTACAAGAAGCAAGCAATTGAAGCAGTTAATACACATTTAAAAATATATGGCTCAAAATAAAAAACATATTACACCAGAGAACATAACCGAATGGTTATCTTCTACGGGTTTCCTTTTCCCAAGGAACGAATTTGAGCTTGAAAGGTTTGAAAAATTGTATAGTGAGGAAGATTTCGGCTTAACAGGGAAAGAGATTGACCCTGATAAAATCATTAACGGTACTTTCAGAGAAAATAAAATCGTGAAAATGCCTACTGATATTAAGCAGGAAGAAATCAATCCATATCGTATGGCGGCACGCAATGGTAATAGTTTGCCTAAACACATTATGGACAAAATCAAGAAAAATCAAAGCAAACCAAAAGATGATTCAAACGGGTCGGAAAACACAAATAAGTAAGTTGGCAGAATATATTGCCAGTGAGTTTTCAGACAAGAATCTTACTTTACTTGACGAGATTGCTAAGTTTGAGAGTGTTCCAATTCATTATGACAATTACGAAGACGCTTTTGACGGAATGTTGCTGTATGATACAGACAACAAGGATTTTCATATTCACATAAACATTGACAACGGAAACAAGCAAAATTCTAAACGAGGACGATTTACACTTGCTCACGAACTTGGACATTTTTTCTTGGACGAACATCGCTTAGGTTTAAAATACGGTTTGCTTGAACCACACGCTTCGTTTCATAACATCAACCACAAATCGGCAATAGAATTAGAAGCAGATTTTTTTGCGAGTTGTTTACTAATGCCTAAAGACAAATTCAAAAACTTTTCCGCAGAACACAAAAAACTAACAGAAAACAAAAAGTTTTCGTTTGATACAATTCTTGGACTTTCAAATAGCTTTCAAACAAGCGTATTATCAACTCTTATTCGATTTGGAGAAGTGGGAACACACGAAATATTTGCTGTTATTTCAAAAGACAATGTTGCTAANGAACTTATTTTATTGATTTTTAATCAATTATGTTTTTTGTCGTGTACTAAATAAAAAATTTTATACCTTATCGAGCATTTTCAAAAATTCTTTATAACCGTCAGTTAAGATTGTTTCAGGACGATTAAATTTAAGGCCTTTGGTACGTTTTCTTATTTCAAGGGTACACATACCATGGACTACTCCCCAAATCATAAAGGATAGCGGCTCTTCTTCATGTCCGGAAAAATATCCTTTATCAATACAGTCTTTAACCGTAGATTTCAGTATGTTAAAGGTACCTATGCCTTCATCCCACGCTTCACAGCCATCGTTTTCTTTTTCGGCCAGATGCTTCAATGGCTCTTTAATGTTGAACATCAAGTCATACATGTCTGGATTTTCAACAGCAAATTTTAAATAAATCCGGCCCATTTGTTTTAACCTTTCCAAAGGGTCATCAACAGGGCTAATTTCAAGAAAATAGCCGCCCAGTTCACTAAACCCGATAGTATGCAGGTCATGAAGTATGGCATTTTTATCTTTAAAATATACATATACGGTGCCAACACTGTAATCTGTAGCATCAGCAATATTCCTGATAGTTGTATTTTCAATACCTTTTTCAACAAAGAGCTTTTTGGCGCTTTGTAAAATCAGCTGTCGCAGTTCTTCTTTTTCCCGTAATTTTCGCGTTGCTGTAGTCATAAAACATCAATACCATGCAAAAATATAATTTTTTTTGAACAACGTTCATTTTTTATTAAAAACTTTAAATCTTTTATATTTGCCTATGCCTTATTTTATTGAAGCAGTCCTTCCGCTCGCCCTTCCAAAGTCATTTACATATGCTGTCAGTGAAGCTGAGTACCATTATATTGGTATTGGTATGCGGGTAGCAGTCCCTTTTGGGAAAGGCAAATTATACACAGGCATAGTGACCGAAAAGCACCAGAACCCGCCACAACTCTACCAGGCAAAGGAGATACACCAGATACTTGATGAAGAACCCGTTGTTACCACAAACCAGTTGCGGCACTGGAAATGGATAGCTTCCTATTACATGTGTAGTATTGGCGAAGTATTTAAAAGTGCAGTGCCCTCAGGTTACCTCCTGGAAAGCGAAACCATGATTATGGCCCGGAGAGATTATTATCCCTCCGCAGGCGAGCTTTCCGATGAAGAATATCTTGTATACCAGGCCCTCCAGCAACAGAGCGCTTTAAAGGTACAGGAGGTGACGTCTATCCTGAACAGGAAAAAAATATTGCCGGTAATAAACAGGCTTATAAAAAATAATATTGTTTCCCTGCAGGAAGAAATTCGTGAGAAGTACAAGCCCAGACGGGTGCGGTACATCCGGCTCCAGCCAGAGTTCATAGAGCAGGAGCAGCTCAACGGACTGCTCGAAATACTGTCGCGTGCCAAAAAACAGCGTGAAGCCGTATTGCAATATTTCCAGATACTGGCACGGGAGAAAAAGCCTGTTTCCGTCAAAAAACTTACTGATTCGGGTGTAAGCGCAGCCGTGATAAAATCGCTTATAGAGAAAGAGGTTTTTGAAGAATACTATCTTGAGCAGGACCGGGTAGTTTTTCAGGGGGCTGAAGATTCAGGCTTCACCCTTAGCGAAAAACAGGAGGAAGCTTTGATGCTGGTTAGGGAAAGGCTTGAAAAAAATGCGGTAACACTGCTACACGGGATTACTTCGAGCGGGAAAACTGAAATTTATACCAAACTTATAGAAGAATATATCAGCAGGGGGGAGCAAGTGCTTTACCTGCTGCCCGAAATTGCCCTAACCACACAGCTTGTAGCCCGCCTTACTGCTTTTTATGGCAACCAGGTAGCCGTTTACCACTCAAAGTACACTAATAATGAACGGATAGAGGTGTGGCAGCAGGTATTACAGAAGTCCGAAAAGGCAAAAATTGTTATAGGCGCACGGTCAGCGCTGTTCCTGCCGTTCCAGGACCTGGGGCTTGTTGTAATAGATGAAGAGCACGAGCAAAACTTCAAGCAGCAGGACCCGGCTCCGCGCTACCACGCCCGTGATGCTGCTATTGTACTGGCAAATTATTTTGGAGCGAAAGTATTGCTGGGTTCGGCAACGCCAAGTATCGAAACCTACTTTAACGTGAACAGCGGCAAATACGGCTATGTAGAACTAAGGGAGCGTTACGGCAATATAATCCCGCCTGAAATTATATTGGTTGACCTTAAAGACAAATACCGGCGCAAACGCATGGCCGGCCATTTTAGTGATGAGCTCGTAGAAGCCATATCTGACACACTTGCCCGGGGCAAACAGGTAATCCTATTCCAGAACCGACGTGGCTTTTCGCCATGGATAGAATGCCTCACGTGCGGGCATGTACCGCAATGCCCACAGTGTGATGTAAGCCTCACCTACTATAAATACAAAAACCAGTTGCGATGCCACTATTGCAGTTACTACATAGCGAAGCCTTCACATTGCCACCAATGCCATTCGGCAGATTTAGATACCAGAGGCTTCGGTACAGAGCAGATAGAAATGGAGCTGAAAGAGCTATTTCCGGACAGTAACCCCTGGCGTATGGACCAGGACACCACGCGCGGCAAATTTGGCTACGAGAAAATTATTGATTCCTTCAAAAACCGGGAAATAGATATACTCGTAGGAACCCAGATGCTGGCTAAAGGGCTGCATTTTGATAATGTAAGCCTGGTAGGAATCCTTAATGCCGACAATATGCTGTACCAGCCGGATTTCCGTGCCTTTGAACGCGCGTACCAAATGATGGTGCAGGTAGCAGGCAGGGCAGGGCGCAAAGGCGCACGGGGCAGGGTTATGATACAAACCTATAACCCGCAGCACAATATCATCCGGCAGGTTACTGAGAATGATTATGATGGCATGTTCCGCGAGCAGCTGTATGAAAGGCATATCTACAAATATCCGCCGTATTACAGGCTGGTGCGCCTTACGCTGAAGCACCGTGATTATGAGAAGCTGAAGGACGGGGCCATGTGGCTGTACAATGTGCTGTCCCAGCAATTAAATGTACCTGTACTGGGTCCCGAAGAGCCGGCCATAAGCAGGATACGCAACGAGTACATACGCACTATAATGGTTAAGATACCCCAGGGAAGCACCCTGGCCGGCACTAAAGCCGCCATACAAAAAATTCTGCACAGCTTTGATACCATTCCGCAGTACAAGTCGGTTAAAGTATCGGTAAATGCTGATCCGTATTAAGTCCCGGGTTTATCTAGCGCCCTGGCCAGTTCTTCTTTTTTGTTGCGGCTAAGCGGTATTTTAGTATTGCCAATCTCGGCAAATTTACTGTTGAAGCGCAGTATTTTACCGATGTTGATAATGAAGGATTTGTGCACACGCAGGAAACGCCCCTTTGGTAATTCACTTTCAAAGGATTTCATGGTGCTGAGTACCAGGTGGTTTTCATCCTCTGTAATAATTTTTACATAATCGCCATACGCTTCAATCCAGTTGATTTTCGAGATGAATACCTTAAGGTTTTTGAGGTTGCTTTTAACAAAGATAAATTCCCCGTCATCTTCAGGCCCGTCTTTTTTAAGCTGGTATAAATCGAGGGCTTTTTGTACAGCTTTGTTAAACCGGTCTTTGGTCAGCGGCTTGTGCAGGTAGTCAACAGCAGCATAGTCAAACGCTTTCAGGGCATAGTCCGATTTGGCCGAAACAAAAATTATGTGAGGCCGAGCCTTGAGCCCGTCAAGCAGGTCAAAACCGCTTTGGACAGGCATCTCAATATCCAGGAATAGCAGGTCTACCTGCTTGTTCAGGATGCAATTGCGTGTTTCAGACGCATTAGAAAAATCCCCAACTAAGTTGAGGTCGGGATGCTCATAAACCAGTTTGGCTAAGGTGATTCTCTGGATAGTGCTGTCGTCAACAACCACACAGTTAAGTTTCATTTTCAGTCAGGGTTAGTGTATTTGGCAATAATTGAATGGATGTTTACAAATATTTTAGTACACGACAAAAAATATAATTGATTAAAAATCAATA
>NZ_NOXV01000263.1 GCF_002251835.1 Flavobacterium cyanobacteriorum | reverse complement strand
GCTGGAAATTAATTTAATACAATTTTTGTCGTGTACTTAGAAAATATTGTTAATACTAACGCTCCTGGTTTAAAATTTAAAATGCTTTGCTTCACTGCATAAAATTGGCTTTTATTTAATATTTCTTTTTACATTAATTATAATATTTGATGGTAATTTAGGTAAAATAAAAAAGCAAGCCAACCTCGAAAAATTCGTATCATGGAACGCACAATTATTCATCAGCAGGACAGCACTTATGCTGCCGATACCGTTATGTTTGAAAAAGCCGCTGTAGAATTTGAAAATGAAATAATGCCGGCAGAGGATTTGTGCTGCAGCCAGCAGATAAAGAACCTGCTGAACACCAACCTCAGGTTACGCAAGCTCAACGAACTGAGTACGATGCTTTTATTTTAATAAACAAATACATTTATGGATAAAGTACCTAAATTTAACACAGAAAATGAGAGCCTTCGCGACCAGGGCAAGGGCAACGGTGATACATCGGGGCAAGAAACGTTCCACGGGAATGATTACACAGGAAGTGACAGCCTGAATGATAGCCGCCCCGATACCCCTGATGATGAAAGAAATACTCTTGCGGCCAATAACGACGGTAACGATGATACTGACAAGTACCTTGCCATGGAGCAGCCCGGCGTTACTTATACTAGGGATACAGAACCGTCCAACCTTTCTGATGAACTGGATTATAGCGATACTAAACAACAAAATACCTGGGATGCGGAAGGAGGCAATGGCCTTTACTCTGATGCGTTCAGCCAGGATGACTACCTACTAACTGATAATGTGGATCTGGACGAAGACCAAAATAAGTCAATATCATCAGACGATGAAGATTTTGAAGAGACCAACGAACGCTATACCAGCTGATTATTAAGCCATAGCTAAGTAGTAAAAAAAAGGAGCCCCTGGCTCCCGTTTTCTGTTATTTCTTTAAATAGGTGTCGAAATAATCGGCAATTTTTTGATTAAGGTGTATCCTGTCCCTGCCCCGTACATTATGCGCATGTGTAGGGTACAGGAAGTAGTCTACCTGTTTTCCGGCGGCAATACATGCCTGTATAAACTCCATACTGTGCTGCTGCACTACTACCGGATCCTGGGCCCCATGTATTATCAACAGCCTTCCCTGCAGTTTGTTTGCCTGGGAAGGCAGTGCTGTACTGGCATAACCGTGAGGGTTTTCCTCCGGCATGTCCATATAGCGCTCACCATACATTATTTCATAATATTTCCAGTCTATCACAGGGCCACCGGCAACACCAACTTTGAACGTTTCGGGGTGGTTCACCATAAGTGATACAGCCATAAAGCCACCGAAGCTCCAGCCGTACACGCCGATACGGCTGGTATCAACAAAGGTTTGCTTTTTCAGGTACTCTATGCCTTTCATCTGGTCAGCCATTTCATTGGCGCCTAACTGACGGTGGATAACATGCTCAAAATCCCGTCCCCGGCTATCGCTGCCCCGGTTGTCTAAAGTAAAAACCACATACCCCTGTTGGGCCATGTAATAATCAAATAAGCTTGCGCCGCCAAGCCAGGAATTAGTTACCAGCTGTGCGTGTGGCCCACCGTATACATAAACCAGCACCGGATATTTTTTAGTAGGATCAAAATCAGCAGGGTAGATAATCCTGCTATTGAGCAAGGTTTTGCCATCGGCCGCCGGTATGGTAAACAGCTCCATTTTCGGTAACATTGTTTTGCCTGTATATGGATTTTCAGCCTTTATAAGGCTGGTAGTCTTCTTATTTTTAAGGTCAATAATTGTAATATCATTAGGTGTTGTTGTACTGCTAAAGGCATCATATACAAGGGTGCAATCACTGTTTATCAAAACGTTATGTGTGCCTGATACCGTGGTAAGTGTCTCTGTTTTGCCTGATTTTAGCTCAACCCTGTACAATTGCCTGTCTAAACCTTTGTTGGCTGTACCTATATAAAAAGCGTTTTTCGCGTCAGCATCAAAACCTAAAAAATCAGTAACCACAACATCCCTGTAACCGAGTTTTTTCTGCAATTTACCATCGGTTTTATAAAGATACAACTGCTCAAAACCATCTTTTTCGCTGCGGTACAGGAATTGGCTGCCATTGCCGGGTACAAAGGTCAGGTCATGCAGCGGCTCCACATAAGTAGTAGCTTTTTCTTCAAATAAGGTTTTTATAAAATTACCTGTAGCAGCATCATACTGGTTCATTTTCAGGTGGTTCTGTTCGCGGTTAAGCACACCTGTAAATACACTCTTCCCGTCAGGTGACCATGTAACGCAGGTAAGGTATTGTTCTTTGGGTTCGCCGGTTTTAAGAGTAATTTTTGACTTAGTAGCAATATTAAAAACTACAAGTGTGACCTCTTCGCTTTTCATTCCCGCCATAGGATATTTAATAGCTTTGTTTTGTGCTATGCGTTCTCCCCACTGTATCAATGGATAATCGCTTACCATCGTTTCATCTTTTCGATAGTACAACAATCTGTTGCTGTCCGGGCTCCACCAAATACCTTTGTTAATGCCAAATTCCTGGCGATGTACATAGTCACTGCCATTTACAATACCATTGTCATTATCATGTGTAACGCTAATACCCGGCCCTTCTGAAGGGGTGATAACTATATTATTTTTATTTAGCCATGCGATATATGAAGCATTAGGTGACAGGGTCTGCTGGGTAGCTTCAGGTGATATGGTTAAAGCATTTCTGATGTTTTTTTTATCCACATCAAAAAATACCACATAAGAATTTTTAGTACCTGCTGCTTCAAATTGCAGCGTATTTTTATCTTTCCAGGCATATGCATGAGGGAAATAAGGCAGGGCAAATGTATCTGCCGGAAATTTGGACTTTAAAGCGGCAGTCAGTTCGTCTTTAGTAACTAAAACAACCTCTGTCCAGTTAGTTTCTTCGCTCCTCAACAGTAGTTTTGAATAAGTATCATCAAGATAAGTAAGGCTCCTGGTGTCTTTGCGCCATTGCGGGGCAATAATATTTTTTGGGGCAAATTCGCGATACTGGCCTGATGTGGCTTGCGCTATAGTAAGGTTCTTCTGCGCACCCGCGGCCATTCCGGTCAGAAGGAACAGCAGTAATAACTTCATCATAATTGTTTATTATTTGTGGTAAAATTAACCAATAACAGCTAACTGCCAAATTTAAAAGATACTGATTAGTAACAGGGAGAAATTCATGGTTACAGCGTATATCCGGTGAAGCTACCGCGTCATAATTATACCGAAGATTTATATTGCCAGTCTTGTCATTCCGGTAAAATGGCTGTAAAATCAAAAAGCCTTTGTACGCGCAATACAAAAGCTTTTTCATTGTTAACGTAAGCACTTCGCTGAATTACCTGTGCTGCATTTCGTGTTTTCCTTCTTTTATCTCCTCAACCATCTTTATATTGAATGCCGGCAGGTCATCGGGCTTGCGGCTGGTAACAAGGCCATTATCAACCACCACTTCTTCATCAACCCAATTGGCACCAGCATTGACAAGGTCCAGTTTGATTGACGGGTACGATGTAAGCTTCCTTCCTTCAACTACTCCCGCATTAATTAGTGTCCACGGCCCATGACAAATAGCAGCCACTGGTTTTTTATCATTAAAAAAGCCTTTTACAAACTCTACTGCCTTGTCGTTTATCCTTAGCCTGTCAGGATTTATAACTCCTCCGGGCAATACCAGCGCATCATAATCGGAAGGCGACGCTTCATCAAGTGTGCGGTCAACCTTATATTCTTTGCCCCAGTCCTTTTCAGCCCATGCTTTTACTGAACCGCTTTCGGGACTCACAATTTCAGCAGTCCAGCCCTGCTGCTCAAGATATTCTTTAGGTGAGGCCAGTTCACTTTCCTCAAATCCGTGGGTTGCCAGTATGGCTACTCTTTTACTCATAATTATACATTTTTAAAGTTAATTTGTTAGGCCTAAATTACTTATATAGCCATTGAACGTGTGGTAAGGCAGTACTAAACTTATGCTAATATTTGTTAAGCCACCGCTTCACTGTAGTACTTTTATTACTGAAAACTTGTTTGTTATGAATGATATTTTTGAATGGAAACGGCTCTTGTTTAATGACCTTCCTGTTGCGTTCCTGCTTGAGGTGCTGTTCCGGACGGTAGTGATGTTTATTGTGGTGCTGCTTACGCTAAAGTTTGCCGGCAAGCGGGGAGTAAAGCAGCTCTCAATCTTTGAAATAGTTATTATCATCTCCCTTGGCTCTGCCGCGGGCGACCCGATGTTTTATGAAGACGTAGGGCTTGTCCCCGCAATACTTGTATTTGCAGTAATACTAAGCATGTACCGTATGGTAACCTGGCTACTGGGCAAAAGCAAAAAATTTGAACACTTTATGGAACGAAAAACAAAGTCAATTATTGAAGACGGCCAGTTTTCGCTACACGATTTCCAGAAGGAAGACCTGGCGCTTGATGAATTTTTTACCGAATTGCGGCTCCGTTCTATTGAACACCTGGGCCAGGTGCGCAATGCTTATATTGAAAATAACGGTACTGTGAGCATTTATTTTTATGCCGATGAAGAGGTAAAGTACGGCCTGCCGATACGGCCCCAGCTTTTTGACCTTAAAAGCAGCACGATTTCAAAATCAGGTATATATGCCTGTACTTTTTGTGCCAATGTACAACAGCTTGAGCCGGTATCCGCGAAATGTTCTGTATGCGCACGTACAGAATGGGTTGAGGCTATTAAAACAACGCGTATTGTATAAAAAAACACTGCCCTGGGCCGGGCAGTGTTTCTTCTTTTTCCTGAATTATAATTAACCTCTGGAACCTCTTAATTCTCCGCCACCCTGCCTTGCCGGGGTACTTTGCCTTTGTGGTGCCGGGGTACTGTTTCGCATTTCGGGTGTCGGTGTAGCCCTTAGCGAAGGTGATGAAGTGCTGCTCCTCACCGGTGGGGTAGGGGTACTCCTCACGGGAGGGGTATTATTGCCCTGTTGCATGCTAAAGTTCCTGGAAGGAGTACTTTGCCTTGACGGTACGGACATATTACCTGGTGCGCTTTGCGACCTGCTCCTTGTTAAGTTGTTGTTGTTGCTGTATGATGATGGGGCTGAAAGCTGTCTGCTGTTCTGTATTTCCCCCGAAGGGGCACTGTTTATCCTTGCGGGGGTAGTGCCGTTATTATCATAGGAGCGCAGCCTGCCGTTATTCCTCAGGCTGTTGCTGTTCCCCCGTACAACATTCATCTCCGTATTTCTTGTTTCGGTTGAGCCTGAAGATCGGAAACCGTTTACCGAACGCGATGAACCGTCATTATTCCTCAGGCTGCGCGTGCCGCTGGTATTAAAATCAGTAGTGTTGCGGCGGCCTGGCTGCAAACTGTTACCTGCTGCCTGAGACCTGCTATTTGACCTGCTCTGTTCAAGGGCATACCTGTTTGGCGCGCTGGTCCTGCGTGTAAAGCTCCTGTCAGGGTGTTGTCTTTCATACGCATTGGCCCTCCTGGTGCTGTACAGTGCCGCAGCACGGCTGCTTCTCCTCACATTGACATAAGTATATACGTTTCTTGTATTAATGACATTTACATGGATATGGTTCCTGTACCTGAACACAGGGCAGGGAGCCCAGTAGCTGTAATAGGCCGGGTAGTAACCCCAGTACCACGGGGAGTAGTAAGGCCGGTAGCTGCTAACCCAAAAAACATCAAACAGTACAGGACGTACTACATAAACAGGTTCATAAATATAGTTGGGGCCATACATAAATACATCGCCAACTACCTGCACCTGCACATTATTGTTTCGGTCCCTTTCTACTTCAATAGTGGCAACATCCTGAAATGTATCAATGCCAAGCACTGCCTGTAGTATTATAAGGTGGGTGTTACGCTCGCTTGCCTCAATAACCCTTAAATAATCTACCCTGTTATCGCCGTTCAGGTCAAGGTTTGATATCATAAGATCAGGGTCGTTAAGCCGCCTTTCAAAATCCTCAAGGTCTCCTGACTCTCCAAATATTGAAGCTACCGCTTTAAGGTCAAGGTTATCGCTTATATCCCTGTTGCTGGCCCTTACGGTTGTAACATCCTGCGCAAAAACAGGCGATGTTAAAAACAAACTGATAAGTGCTATATGTTTAAAAATTATTTTCATGATTAAAGTAGATTAATAACCGGACAGCTAAAATTTTGACCCCGGTAGAAGTTAACCAATTACTGTGCCAATAATAATTGTACCTTTATCTCTTATTGCAAAAATACTTGGTTCATGATACAAATTATTGAAGCGGGCGTTGACGATTTTGATACTATACATGCCCTTGCATGGCAGGTATGGCCACAAACTTACGGGGCTATATTATCGGCACCGCAAATTGACTATATGTTCAGCATGATGTATAGCAGGGACGCTTATATTGAGCAGCTGACAATTAAAAACCATCACTTTTTACTCGTTAAGCAGGATGATCTTTTCCTTGGGTTTGCCTCATACCAGCCCGGCTACGAAACCGGTATCACTAAAATACATAAGCTTTATATATTGCCTGGCCTGTAGGGTAAGGGTATGGGTAAATTATTTGTAAATACTATCTATGAAATAGCAAAACGTAATGCGGATAAGGCAATACAGCTTAATGTAAACCGCTACAACCCTGCAGTACATTTTTATGAAGCCACGGGATTTAAAATAATAAAGGAAGAAGATATTGACATTGGGCAGGGGTACCTTATGGAAGATTATGTAATGCAAAAAGAAATAGCCTGACAGGTAAGAATTTAAGTATATTTTTCTCAAACATTATGAAATCAATAACACGGATTCACTTGTTTAAAAGGTAACTTTGGATAATACGCTAAATTATAACCTTTTAAATCAGTTTAACCATGAGCAATCCGGAATCAAAAGACAATTACCAGGACCTTACCAGCCAGGAAGCTGTTGCCAAACTTAAAGAGCTGGCAGAAGATATTAAAACATGCATGTTTTGTACTGAGCTCTCCTCAAGGCCCGTCCCTACAAGGCCTATGAGCCTCCAGGAAGTGGATGGCCAGGGAAACCTGTGGTTTATAAGTTCGGCCAGGAGCAATAAAAATTTCGAAATAAAGCAGGATAATGATGTCCAGCTTATGTTTGCCAAAAACCAGGATGCCCAATTTCTTTCAATTTACGGACAGGCAACCATATACAGGGACAGGCAGCATATTGATGAAGTGTGGAGCCCTATTGCAAAAGCCTGGTTTGATGAAGGAAAAGATGACCCAAATGTAACAGTAATAAAGGTAACCCCTACTGATGCTTACTACTGGGACACCAAGTATGGCAAAATGATATCATTCCTTAAATGGGCAAAAGGAGCCATAACAGGTAACCTTAAAGACGATGGCGGCATTGAAGGCAGGCTTAACGTGTAAGCCACAGGATTTCTTAATACTATAGNTTAAAAACTAACCATTCTTTTTTTTATTGTTTAGGACGCTATTGGGCTAGTAATTGCTTAATATCTGATTTTAAATGTTTTGTCAGAATTTTTATTGCTTGAGGATTTAAGCTTTGAAAACCAATACCTGATAAAAGTTGCATAAAAGCATTTATATTGATATAATCGAGCTTATTGATTTTCTTTAAATAAATTTCAGCTTGATTATTATGTTTTAATACGAACCAATCTTCTGCTTCTGACTTCCAGTTTCCGTTGAATAAAAATTCTTTGTTGAATAAATGAATACCCGAGTTTAATTTAATATAGAGAGTACTCCAAAAATTCCAGAAGTTGTTTAGCATAACGTCAGCACCATAATTGCTGTCGACTTTATAGTAAAACCATTCTATAATTTTTTCTATGTATTCAATCGCATCATGACTCTTGCGTATGCTCAAATCGTAATTAACTCCTGTATTAATTATAAATTCAAAAAAGGAATTAGTGTCTTTGTTAAAGGGAACTTCAAACAAAAAATCTATAATCGTTTCTCTAACAGTCAAACCAGTTATATAATAATCAGTTGATCTATATCTATCTTCTTCTAATGAATATGATTCAATGTGAGCATTAAAAATCGCTTTCAAGAAGTTATATGAAAAGTTATGTTCCTCATAGATAGGGAAAATATGAGTCGCTTTATCTAAGTCCCAATGAGAATATTTTGAATAAGACAAATCGGAGAACTTATATTCATCAGAATTATTTTCAATAAAATCTAAAATCTTCTCTTCTTCAGCTTGAATCTCATTTAGCTGTTCTTCTGCGTATTGGAAATGTTGAGGGTATTTTTTGTTAAACTTCGCATATAAAAGTAATCCAATAAAGCAGTTATAAGCGAATTGGTAGTCAGCCACCCAAACATATTTTTTAAACGAATAATACAAATGTTTTAAATGAATATCTAACTCTGTGTGAAAATCCCTAACAAATAGAAATAGTAAACCTCTAATTTTATCAATCTGCTCATTACTTAATCTACTCCTGAAAAGAAGTAATTTTGGTAATGAACCATAAACGGAATCATTATCATATATGCTTAAAGAAAAATCTAACTGTTCAAAGTTATACCGTTCATTTTGTTTATGCTCATAAAGCTTTTGGGCAATTCCTAAAATGGTATGTACACAAAATTCAAAATCATCACTACTTAATTCGTCATTAAATAGATCCAATCCTAAAGCAGCCAATGTTCCTATAGGGAAGGAGTCTATAAGGGTTAGCTTTGACGTATCAACATTTTTATAATATTCTAAACATTCTTTCCAATATTCATAAGTTTTATTTTCTTCTGATTTTTTTGAAAAAGTCTGAGATACCCATAAGCTATATCTTGAGTATTCATCTCTGAATTTGCTTTGTTCCTCATTTTTTTTCATTTCTGATTCTAAAGCATTATCTAAGGAATAATTTGGAGCTATTTGAATCATCAATTTACCATCACGCTCAACTTCTTCTACTTTTTGTTTTCTCCCATCAATCTCGGATAGCAATTTCAGAAAGTATACATCTTCTTTACCATGCTTATTCTCTAAATGATCAAACATTTCAAAAAGTTCACCGTTTAGATTTCCATAGAAAAGTTGATATTGGATTAGAAATCCATTTAAACCTTTGTGATATTTCTGTCTATGTTCCCATTTTAATGCTTCTTTTCTCTCATCATCGCATAAATCTGCTTCCCAAGAAGCATTAGGTAATCCGAATGAAAAACCAGCAGAATATTCACGAATCCATCGTTGACTATCCCATTCAAAAAAACGTTTGTCAGTTAGCAGAGGTAAAAACTTATTACCAACTTTTTTAGGATAAGCTTGTGTAATACTTGCAAGAACAGAAAGTAGAACCACCGAATTAGTTTTCGTATATATTTCGTCAAAAAATAATTGAATCGTTTCGTCAATTTTCTCGGATTCTAATTTACCTAACTCATATAAATATCTTTCGAGCGCAACAACTACTGATTGCAATAAACTAGGAACGGCAATTTGTCCACCTCTATTTATTGACCATAAATATGCAGATCCATAAATCGAATAGCTTATTTTATTATACAGAATATGTATGGTGCTAATATCATCAGATGTCATTGCAAAACCATCATCTTTTAGAAAATCTGACTTGACATAATGTTCAGTACAATAGTTTGTAAACTCAATTATAAAACTTGATGCTTTCCAAGGATGAAATTTAAGCAGCTTATAAATGAATGTTTGATAAGCACTTTGGGGGAAATAACTCAAATCGTATTTATCCTTTAGACCAAAATGATGGTCTATCCCATAGCTTGAACTAAATCGACTTTCTGAGCTTACTTTTTTATATTTCCATTTTAGGTTAGCTAATGCGATCAATTCGGTTGGGAAGTACCTTGGTAATGTACCTGAATGGAAATGAGATAATGCGTATTTTATTTGCTTGCGCTTTTTATCCCTAATCTTATAATTTTCTTTATCATCTTTAACAAATAGGTTATCAAGTAGTACTTTAATTTCGTCAGGTATATATTCTGCTAACTGGTAAAGTAATTTTACTCCTTTGTCGGTTAATGAATTACTTTCCTCTGCATTCATCCAATCTACTCCTTCGTCAAAATTATCTATTATTTTATAGACTATCTTACCAGCATATTTTGGAGTATCTATGTTTGTTATTTTGCCATAGTATAGGATATTTTCCCAGTCATACAAAAACCTTAGGATTTGAATATTTATTTCTGATAGAATTTCTATATTTTCGTTTAGTACACGACAAAAAACATAATTGATTAAAAATCAATAAAATA
>NZ_NOXV01000298.1 GCF_002251835.1 Flavobacterium cyanobacteriorum | reverse complement strand
AAACTCCAGCAGATTTATGTGTTGCACTTATGAATTGAACTTAGAACCTCTTTATTTGTAGTAATATTACATAAAATAGATGAATAACATGTTGCATATTAATTTTTTTTTATAAATGGTGCTTTTATTTAAGACTTCTTTGATAATTATAAAAATTAAAATTCTGTAAATCAAATGATTAGTTTTTAGTGTAAATTGGGGGTTATATTTATTTTGTGTATTACATCGAATTTTTGCAATGTTTTTTGTAGGTTTTTTCTTTCTAAAAAATTACATTTCGGTGTATTTAAATTATTTTTGCTAAAAGAAGTATTCTATGATGTTGTTGAAAACCCATATTAAAATATACTGTTATTAGTCAACTTACAGAAATACCTCATGAAATTGAAATTGCCAAACTGGTTTTTAAAAATGATATGTAGTTTTTCAGTAATAAGTTGTATAGCTGCAATACAAAACATTATAAAAACATCCTCAAGTGATAAAACAGGCGGGGCTTTTATGTTTACAATATTATTCGCAATACCTTATTTATGGATTTTTAATACTTTATCATTACTTTGGTCAATATCTGTATTCTTGTTGTTCTTCGTTATCATAGCCTTTACTCTTGCACGAAATGTGGATGACAATGATAACACCAGCCAATAATAAACGGGAATATATCGGGAAATAGTAAATAAAAAAACCGCTTAACTCTTATTTATCAAGTGATAAGCGGTTTTACATTGTGGAGAAGATGGGAGTCGAACCCACGACCTCTTGCATGCCATGCAAGCGCTCTAGCCAGCTGAGCTACATCCCCAAGAGTTCGGGAGCAAATATACAGTAAAATATTTCCAAAAAGCAAATATCAAAAAACAAAACTTTAAAAAAACGCCTTTCAGGGCTATATTTGCGGAACAAACCTAATAAACATTGCTATGAGCACCACCGGCAGGCCTAACGGCTCTTTATATACTAAAATTGAGAACAAAATTGCAACAGTAGAATTTGGCCACCCGGCCGGCAACTCGTTCCCGGGTGAGCTATTGCAGCGCCTCACACAGGAACTAAACCTGCTTAGTAATAACCATGATGTAAACATAATTATACTAAAAAGCGAAGGCGAAGGCGCTTTTTGTGCCGGCGCATCATTTGATGAGCTGCTCGCGGTAGACGATTATGAAAAAGGTGCGGTATTTTTTGGCGGCTTTGCCGGTGTTATTAATGCCATGCGCAATTGTTCCAAACTTATCATTGGCCGAATTCACGGTAAAGCGGTTGGCGGTGGTGTGGGCATTGCTGCCGCATGCGATTATGCCCTTGCGACTGTTGGCAGCGCCATTAAATTATCAGAATTTACCATTGGTATTGGCCCGTTTGTTATTGCACCTGCGGTAGAGCGCAAAATGGGGAAAGCAGCCCTGGCTGAAATGACCCTGGCTGCCCACGAATGGAAAAACGCCTATTGGGCACAGGAACGCGGATTGTATGCCAAAGTATTTGAAACGGTTGCTGAACTGGACAAGGAAATGGACGTCTTCACATCAAAACTTGCCTCTTACAATCCGGAAGCGCTAAATGCTATGAAAAAAGTGCTTTGGGAAGGTACAGCGCACTGGGATAAACTGCTTACCGAAAGGGCCGGAATTTCGGGCAGGCTTGTATTATCCGACTTTACTAAAAAGGCATTAAGCCAGTTTAAAAAATAGCCTCTCCACGTGATTTTAGCCAGCCTGTAATGCTAAGGCGCTCTTTCTTTACAGGCTTTACCTCATGCTCCAGCACACGGCTTTCAAATATAACCATCCTGCCCTGCAGCGGGTACACCTTTTCTTCCCTTTCAGTGCCGTTTTCATTTATGTAGATGGATAACTCACCACCATATTCCGGCTTCCAGTCCTCATCATTCAGGTAGCAAACCATCGAGAGCTTCCTGCGGCTGTCATTCTGGAACGTGTCCAGGTGGCGCTTGTAAAATGTCCCTTCGGGGTACACGGCATAATGAAATTCCTTATCCGCAATTCCCATAAAGCAGGTGCGGTTCAGGTAATCGGTAAAATCATTTATCTTATTAAAAAACCGCTTCTCGGCTTCATCGGCATTCGGTTCATTCAGCCATAAAATAAAGTCGCCCCTTACGGCATCCACAATTTTTTCACCGGCCTTATTCCCTATAGCCGATTTTTTAAAGCCTTTATCATTGTATTTACTGATAAGGCTCCGGCGCAGTGCCGCCACTTCTTCCGCGGTAAAAAAACCATCCGCAATGCTGTACTGCCGCGCCATAAGGTCATCAATAACCTTTTCATAAGCCGGGTTAAGGGTAAAATCGTCCATAAGCGCAAAGATACGCCCAAACCTGTTTGTGTGCAATAATTTGTACCTTTGCTGCCTTAACAGGATACCATGAGCACCATAAGGATCACCAAACAGTTTAGTTTTGAAACCGGCCATGCCCTTTATGGCTACGACGGCAAATGCAAAAACGTGCACGGCCACAGCTATAAGCTGTCGGTTACCGTGATAGGCACACCCATAACCGATACCGACAACGTAAAATATGGCATGGTGATAGACTTTGGCGACCTGAAAAACATAGTGAAACAGCACATCGTGGACGTTTTTGACCACGCTACCGTATTTAATAAAAATACACCGCATGTAGAACTGGCCAACGAGCTGCGCGAACGGGGCCATGATGTAATTTTGGTAGATTACCAGCCCACCAGCGAAAACATGGTAATTGACTTTGCCGAAAAGATAAAGCGCCACCTGCCTCCTTCTATACAGCTGCATTCCCTAAGGCTGCAGGAAACCGAAACCTCCTATGCCGAGTGGTACCAAAGCGATAATTAGGGCGTGCCCCGCCGAGGCTACACCCACCGCAGGGCCGGGCTATCCGCTATATCCCTCCACTGCGTTGCGGGGATGCCGCTCCTATCCCTCACGCGTAGAAAACGGTAACGTTACGGATTGTTGATAAATTACCGCTTAGTGGTTTTTAGCTTGGCGAAGGTGGGGATTTTTAGCACAAAAGTCCAATAGAAATCCTACTGTTGAACCTTGCACAAATGCCCAATCGAAGCCGTTTAGCTCCGCTTTTGGCAATACCTTGTTATCGGTAGTGGCTATTTTCAGTCGCTTTGTTTAGCGTTGGCTTGGTGACTCTTTTGCAATTTTGGATTTGTGCAGCTGGGGAAAATACAAATGGGCTACCAAATGCGTGGGCTATATGTCTTTTATGATGTTTAAAAAGTCTTCCAATTTATATGCTCCCTCAACTGTCCGTCTTTCGTAAACCATGAAGTAACGATAATTATTTCCTGCTTTACCTGCCCAAAGTCTGCCAAGTCTTATTTTTTGTTCTGCGTCTAAATGGTCGCCTTTGGTTTCCAGTAAAATTGTCTTGCCGCTTTTTGTCTGTATGATAAAGTCGGGATAATGATTTACAAATCCGTTAATTCTAAACCCTTTTCGTTCTATGTTCCTTGTCCAGAAAGCGATGTTTGTCATGTTACCAATTTCATTGATGACACGTTCTTCAAAACCGTTCATACTTCCTTCTTTCTCGTAAAGCGATTTGGTAATGTCTTTTGCAGTGTCACCAGGCGAAATGCTTTTTGGTAGCATGAACGATGGCTTGATAAACACTTTGTCGGTGTCTAAAAAGTCTTTGAACTTCTTCTCGGCAAACTGTTCTGAGAGGGCAATTATCTTGAATTTGATTTTGTCTTTGTATGTGTATTCATTAGCTGCCAAGTCGCTAAATTGCTCGTCTTTAAAATCTTCTAAAATTCGGTTGATATATTTTTCAATTTCCTTGTCAGGGATTGGAAACATATTCCCGATTAAGTCCATCAGCCGCTTAGTGAAATTCTTTACCCGGCTGTCTTTGCGTGATGGGTCGAGAATGTAAGTCATTACGCTTTCTTTCACTTCTCCATCAAGCCTTACAAATGTTGGTGTATGTTCTTTTTTGGTTTCGTCTAAGTCAACTTTGTAGAGTTCAGAAGTAATGCTGTCAAACGCAATGTTGGTGTCGGCTTTGCTCAATGCAAAACCTTCTAAAAGGTTTTCCTTTTCTAAAGGCAATTCTTCTTCTTTCTTGCCAAACAAATCGTTGGCAGGAACTTTTAAATAAAACTGTGGCAAATTGATTTGCTCTGCCTGTTCTCTGAAAATATCTTTAATAGGGTATGTTTTCACCAGTTGTTGTATTTCGTTTGGCAATGCTGTTGTATGGTTGGCTTCCATTTCGGAAACCGTTTTTTCAAAGGCTTCATTTTGTTCAATGGCAGTTTTTTCAATCTCTGAAACAGCCTCACCCCAGCCCTCTCCAAAGGAGAGGGAGTTTGGTGTTTCTGATGGTGTGGAAATTCGGGTTGTGTCAATGTCTGAAGTAATGTCTTCTGTTGATGTTCCGGTGGTTGGGAAAACAGTAAGTTGTTGTAAAGGGTCTTGCTTTTTAGCTTCTTCCATCATAGCAGGGTCAGCCAATTTATAATCCTTATCACTGAAACCTGCTTTATTCAATCCTTTTACAATGTTGTCTAATGTGTCAAGGAATTTAGATGAAGCCGTCAAAACATAACTCAAATTAAGTAGTGGAAAATTATGTTTCATCACATATGGCTGACGTAACACCCTGCCTAAAATTTGTTCTACATCTACTGCCGAACTTTTGTCTGCCAAAGATGCCAAGATGTAAGCAAACGGACAGTCCCAACCTTCTTTTAATGCGTTTATGGTAATGATGTAGCGGACTTCACAGTCTTTGCTCATCAAGTCAATGCCTTTTATTTCGTTGATGTTTGCCGTTTTGATTTTGATTTGTTCGGCAGGAATTTTTAACTCAATGAGTTTTTCTTTCAGCTTCTGGACGTTTGATTTTTCTTCTTCTTCGTTCAAAAAGGCTGCACCATTTTTTGGTTGTGCCTGAAACAACACAATAGGGCGAATGTATTTTCCGCCTTTCTTTTCTTCTTCAATGGCTTGCAGTTCCAAGCGCTTTTGAAGTTGCAAAGCTGAATTGATAACTTCTGTTTTGTCCTGATGATTGTAAACTATAACAGGCAGTTTCACCATGTTTTCCTTTTTCAATTCCAAAGCATCAATAAAACTGATGATGTTGCTGTTTTTGCGTGGTGTCGCTGTAAGGTCAAGAATGAAACAAGGGTTAAACTCTTTGAGCATATCTACACTCAAATCCGTTTCAGCATTGTGGCTTTCGTCCACCACAATCATTGGGTTTAAGTATTGCATTACTTTCATCAAAGAAATTTCTTCGTCTTTGCCAAGTAATGCTTCAAAGGATTGCAACGAGCCGTTTTGCTCAAATACTTTTCTGCCTTCTTTGTTGGCGGTGCGGATGCTGTCAAAACTCAAAACAAAAATGTTCAACTGCTCTTTTACCGAAGTGGCGTTAAATCCGCTTCCCTGCAACAGTTCTGCTTTGTCAAATACTTCTACTTTGTTGCCAAAATGCGAATTGATTTTTTGGCGGTAAGGGTGGTTGGTGTCTTTTAGGTTTTTAATGGTTTGGTCTAAAATGGTAATGGACGGAACCAACCAAACAACTGCTTTGGGTTTGTCGTAAGCAAAGGCATCAAAAATGGTTTTAATGGCATTGCAGGCAATAAAGGTTTTACCACCTGCTGTTGGCACTTTTACACAAATGTGCGGAACACGGGGAACATTGTTTTTGTAGGGTTCAATGGCTGTGCCTGAATACGGGAACAAAGGCGTCCTTGGGTGCTGTGCCCAAAAATTATAAAAAGCGTCTTTCACGTCTTTGGTTTCCTGTATGTTTTCCAAAAACAATGCAAGGTCGTTGATTACTTGTTGTTGATATGGTTTTAGTTCCATTTACGATTTTTTAATTTATTGATTTACGATTTTCGTTCTTTCTTGCCGTCTTTATGGAAGCTACTACGATGGAAACGATTTCGTTTACTTCTTTCTTAATTGTTTCAATTCTGCTTGAATTAATGAGATTACTTTCTTCCAAAACTTCCAACCAATACTGAGTTTCGTCAGCCTCTTCTTCCACAATTTTCAATTTATTGATAACGTCTGCTGATGATTTTGCCCGACAAGCTGCCCAATAATTTCACCAATTGACCTTGAACTTCTTATCATTTGCTTGGCAATAGCCCAGGCCGTTGGTTTATTAGGCAATTCATCAACAAGTTTAATGACTTCTAATCCGATCATTTTTGTCCTTATTTTTAATTGTTCAACCATATCCGTCAATCTTTCAATCGAAATTCGTCAATGAATTTGGAAGCATAAGCAAGAATGGTATGGATTTTTCATATTCCAGTTTCTCATAGAAAAGCCCCAACCTGGCGAGGTTTCTGTAATAATCATTTACATGTTTGTAATAATACTTCTCGGATTTTATGTACCAGGCTCGTTCACCTAGCTTTTCTGCTAAAAACCATTTTTCCAATAGTCGTGAAATTCTACCATTACTATCGCCAAAAGGATGAATGTTTACAAATGCCAGATGAATAAAAGCAGCGTAGTAAAATGCTTCTTCAATAGTTAAAGCTTTATTTAATAGCATTTCAATTTCTTTCCATAAAAGATTGTATCTTTCTTTTACGATTGCCGCAGGTGCGGCTTCGTATTGTATCCTGCCTGTTTTATGCTCTAACACAACCATTTCTGATGTGCGAATAACGCCCTGTTGATTTTTTGGTAACAAATGGGCAGCAATAAATAAATGTGCTTGCAAAAAGTTACTTTGTGTAAGTTTATTATCTCTTGCAAAAAGATATGCTTTATACAAATCGTTTGGTTTTTCTGTAAGTTCAGGCAAGTATTCAATATTTAATACCTTATGTTTCACATAGCTATCTACCTCCATTTGTTCGCCTTCAATTTTTGAGGATGACATAACGGAAACAGAGGTATAAAATGTAAAACTGTGTGGCTCCAATTCCATTTTTTGTATGGCAGAAAATTCCTCTTGAATATTTACGTCCAACATGGCTTTCCACTGTTCAAAATACTGAGGTTTTATTAATGCTTCCATTTGTCTGAATTGGGATGGGTTAGATTTTAGGATTATTGGATTTATTATTTGGAATGGTTGCTGGAATTTTATTTTTAGGGTGTCTTAACCTTTTTACTTCCAAACTTTTTGCTCCCAAATTTATGAGTAACCCTTTGTCTAACTTATACGCTGCTAAATAGTTTAACCCTTGCGCTAAATGCACATCTTCCAATCCTACAAGAGCTTTCAGTTCTACCAACACTTCTCCTTCTACCAGAAAGTCAACCCTTCTTGTACCTATTTCTTCTCCTTCATAGAAAATAGGCATTTCCAGCTCTCTTGAGAAGTCAATCCCTGTCTTTCTCAATTCAATAGCCAATGCCCGTTGATAAATTACCTCTTGGAAACCATTCCCTAATGTTGAATGCACTTTCATAGCACATCCAATTATTTTGTAAGTAAGTTCATCTTCAATTTTTTCTTTTTCATTCTCCATATTTCAATCCTTTAATTCGTTATTCCAATAAATCTCAATTCCGACAATTAAAATCTAGTTATATCCCGTGGTATCTTTTTGAAAATGATATTGTGCTTCGTCATGAAATCCTTTGTGAGCAAACAGTTGTCAGCATAAATCACATACTGCCCGGCTTTGGTTTTCATTGTGGCTAAAAAAGCATGATCTAAGGTGGTAATGCCATTAGCATCATAGTGAAAATAATAAGCCGTTTCGTTTGCTACACCTAAAAAGGATTCATGACCATCATTTAATCTTGAAAATCCTGGTTCAGACAGTGGCGTTTTTGTTTCGGTATAATAAACATATTGGCGAATTTTCTCCACGCCTACCATTTCATTCAAATTACCATCTTCTAAAAATAGGGGTTGCCCCAACTCATAAAAATCAAAACTTCCGCCTGTGCCTTCGGTTTTCTTATTTCCTTCACCAAACCCATTTATCGCTCTTTTTATTCTCTCAGAAGTAACAGCTTCAACATAATCTTCCATTTCTACGATTATGAATTTGCGATTGCCGTTATCTTGCTTGTTTAAGTTTAATATTGCGTGAGCTGTTGTTCCTGAACCTGCAAACGAGTCTAAAATTATGCTGTCTCTATCAGTAGCGATTTTTAAAATCTTATCAATAAATTTTATTGGCTTGGGAGTTTTGAATATTTCAGAAGTCTTGAGTTCGTTGAATATTTTTATCAATTCATACTTTGCATTTCTATTATGCCCAGTTTCTTCAACATCCCACCAAATGTTTGATGGAACAATACCAGACTGGTCTTTTAGATAGGTTTTTTTAATAATTCTTGTTTCGTCTTCAGAATAAATAATCTCTCCACGTTCAATCATTTCATCAATTCGTTCTTTTTTCCAACGCCAACCATTCTTTGGAGGTTTGATAATGGTTCCATTTGGCGATATAATATCAAAAGTCAAATTAGGTCTTGGGTTAGGCGATGATATATTACCAGAAAACCAAGGTCCGTTGGGGTCATTATCAGGATTTTTGTAGTGAAGATTATTTTCTTCGGTTCGGTCTAGTTTATTTGGTTGCCAGCTTAATGCTTTGGAGTAGATTAAAGTATGGTTGTAATCAATGGAAAATTGTTTGGCATCGTTATTTGATGAATCAGCTGAACGCCAAATCAAATCTGTTACAAAATTTCCACCACCAAATATTTCATCACAAATCAATTTGAGATTTGCTTGTTCATTGTCGTCAATTGATATGAATATAACACCATCATTTGATAGTAGTTTTTGAAGCAACTTCAAACGTGGATACATCATACAAAGCCATTTATCGTGTCGGCTTAAATCTTCAAACTCTTTTCCAACTACTTTACCGAGCCACTTTTTAATTTTCGGGTCGTTCACATTGTCGTTATACACCCATCCTTCGTTTCCTGTGTTGTAAGGTGGGTCTATGTAGATACATTTTATGCGTCCTTCGTATTCGGGCAAAAGGGCTTTCAGGGCTTCCAGGTTGTCGCCATGTATAATTTTGTTTCCGCTAGCCCCCTCCAAACCTCCCCCCAAAGGGGAGGCTTCAGTTTGCGTACCATTATCAAAAGTATATTTGTGTTCCAAAACCTTAAACGGCACATCCATATGATGATTGATAACTTTATCTTTTCCTATCCAGTGTAATGTTGGCATCTATTCGCTGTAATCCTTAATTAAACAAATCAATTTTTTGTCTGAACCCATTGCCAATATGAAATGGAATGAGTTTTAAATGCTGCAACCTGCCTATGATAACACCTGCGGGTGTTCTGAATTTATTGGCAAATTCATGTATCATTTCTTCATCTAATGGAGCGGCATTAATTATTTGTTGCAGTTCATTTTCCGTCAATAGTATTTTGGCCGCAAAAGCATTGGCTTCTTCTTCTTTCTCTTGGTCTATTGCTGTTCCTTTTACATTCTCTAAGAAAATGTCTTTTTTACCATGCAAAATGATGTGAGCTGCTTCGTGGAAAAAGGTAAACCAAAAATGGTCGTTGGTCCTAAATCTTCCTGAAAGTTGAATGATGGGTTTGTTGTGAAACCAGCGAGTCGCTCCGCTGATAGGTGCTTTCGGCAAATTTTGGGTAAACACAACTGCCACACCACATTTGGCGCAAATGCTTTGCAATTGTTTCGTGAAATCATCAGGCATCAAAAAAGCCAGTTCTTTAATTTCTGCTAAAGCGTCTTTGAATTTCTTTTTATCAAACTCTGCTATTTCAATTGCTCTGGCTTGAATTTCACCTTTGCGTAACCATGCAGAAATGGCGTGTGGGCTTTGCGTGTGGGCCAAAGAAACTCTAAAAGCAACCGAAACTTCTTCGTCAATGTATATGCGTTCCCATTCATCTGTGCTTGCTACACAAAAGAATTTTAACAGGCTGTCCACCAAAACGTGTTTTTGTCTTGTGTCGGGCAGCCAACCGAATTTTCTCATTTCATTTACAGGAAATGCAGCCAACCAGTCTTTCTTTTTTTCAAGTTCTTCCTGTTGTTGCAATTCATACAACTCTTTTCGGTATGATTTTTCACTGTTCATCCAAAAACTTGCAGGAATGCCTAATACTTTTTCGAGTTGAAAAGCTGTAGGTATGGTCAGCGGCTCTCTTCCTTTTATCAAGTCATTTATTTTTTCTCTGGGCCTTCCCATTCTTTCGGCAAGTTCGGCTTGGCTCATGCCAATAAAATCTATGTGCTCCTGAATTGTATCACCGGGAGGGGAGAGTAAAGATTTTGCTATTTTAAGTGACGTTGCCATGTTTTTTGTTTTATTCTGTTTGTTAATGGTAGTCTTCAATTTCGTTAATCTGGATTTTGGTGACTTCTTCCCAATTCAAACCGCCATCTTCTTCTTTAGGTATCGGGTTGTGGCGTGGCTCAAAAATCATTCGGTAGTTGCCTGAAACGTCAACCGCTAATTCGCCTTTTCGGTCGCCTGTCAGTTCGTGGCATCTCGCTGCCGGAATGGTTCGCATTATTCCTAAATTATCCGCATCTTTTAAATTCTTTAGCCTCTGTTTAATCTTTATTGCTAACTGTCCAAAGGATTTTGCCATCTCCTTTGGGTCGGTTAGTTGCTTTTCGAGTTTTCGGCTTTTGTAACTTATTTCCACTGCAAAGATAAATATTATTAACGAAAAAGGTTAACAACATTAGTTGTTCTTTTTAAACTACCCAAAGAAGCGTTGGCAAAAAACGGCTCTTTGGGTTTGCAAAGGGTCGGCTTGTGTGTCGGGCAAAACCAATGTGCCGTTTGTGCCTGGTCACTTACATTGACCGCTAACACCCCGGCCGATTTGCGAAGTGATTTTTTGCTAATCGCTTTGTTGCCGGGCAGTCCCCAAGGGCTGGGCGGGGCAAATCGCCTGGGGCGTTGCGCGGGAAGCCTGTAGGGATTTCCGCACACCACACAAATATACAAATGTTACTATGTTACTTTTAACAAATCCTTATGAAAACCGCCCACTCCCCTCTCCGCTCCCCCCCGCGTGAGGGATTGCAGCGGAAAGCCCGCAATGCAGCGCAGCGGAATGAGGACTTGCAGCGGAAAGCCCGGCCCGCAGGGACACGCCCAAAAAAAAGAGGTTGTGCAAGGGTTACGTGTGTCCTTATCTGGTTTTAGGTCCTCTTTCTATGTCTGTTAGCCGTATGTTTTATGTTTGGAAGTTGTCGCAACACCCAGCCTGACGCACAAACGTGTGTTGCCGGCCGGGCGCTTCTATCTTTGCTTGTTATTTTTATCTCTGTCCTCTTTTACCTTTTGTCCGCAGTAAGGGCAAACGACCCAGAGTTTTTCAAGTTGGCTAAAACAACTGTCACAAGTAATCACTTTGTCAACAACAGCTTTTATTGGCAAAGTCGTCCTAACTGTAAATGCTTCAGGTATTTCTTTTAAAAAACTGGATTCGTTTCCTTTTTCAGTGATCAAAAAAAGTTTGTCTTTGGCTCTTGTAATTGCCACATAAAACAATCTTCTTTCTTCTTCCATCAGTAAATCGTGATTTGCTTTTTTGATTACCTGAAAAATCCTGTCCTCAAGCCAAATGTCCGGGAATCCGCCACTTCCTTCTGTAAGCCCAATGATAAATACAACTTTTGCTTCAAGCCCTTTGGAAGCATGGATAGTTTTACCTTGAACACGGATTCCTTCATTTTTAAATCTGTAGAAATAGGGTGAATACATTTTATTTCTTCTGTAAAGGAATAAAATGTCATCATTGCTAATCCCGTCTTCGAGCAATTCTCTTACTTTGTCAAGACAGAACTGTATATTTTCCTGTTCGCTATTACCCGAGTAAACAACAATTTTATGTTCGGATTTCTTGGATGCCTGAACGTCTTTGTCAACTTTAAATTTATTGTTCTTTATTACCTCGTTACTTGCCCCAACTATACTTTGGGTGCTACGATAGTTCAGGTTTAGTTTGATTGTCCTTGCGTTTGTAAAATGATTTTCAAATTCAACAATGTAACTCACATTAGAACCCCGGAAACCATATATGCTCTGCCAGTCGTCACCCACACAAAACAACTGTGTTTTATCCGTTAATAACAACTTTATTAACTCTACTTGCAGATTGTTTACGTCCTGAAATTCGTCAACGAGAATGTATTCATATTTATTCCTGTATTTGGTTGCAATGTCTTCGTGATTTTGAAAAAGTGAGGTGCTTCTTGAAATCAAATCATTGAAATCAAGGTACGATTTGTCAGTGCAATAATGAATATATTTTTTAACGATTGGGATTGCAAGTTCATAAAAGTGCCGAACTCTTTCATGTTGGTCTTTACAGGCATGTTCCAAGACCAGATTGATATCAATGTTTTCAACCTTAATCATGTCGGTAATTCGCATGATTTGCAGGACGAAATCTTTTACATCTTCCTGGTAGCCGTGAAATTCTTCCTTGAAGTTGAGCAGTATAGTCTTATGATAATTGGAGGGCAGTCTGTTTTTTACAATTTTGTCTAATGTATGATTAAACAGCGCTGAATCCCTTGTCATACTGTCAAAGGTCTTTACGAGCAGCAAATTGCCTTTTTGAAACTGTTCTTCTTTGTCTTTTGTTGAGAAACTTTTGTCGCTGATATGTTCAATGTAAAGGTTTGCATCCGGAATATAAAAGTCGGGGTGAAATGAAAAGTCTTTAACGTTCAAAAGGGGTTCATATTCATATTTTATACTGTGCCTGTAAAACCAGTCTGCAATGAATTGTTCCGACTTGGAACGAACTTTTGTCCCATCAAGCGTTGTAAAGTATTTGCCGTCCTTAGGAAGAAGCTTTGGGTCTGCTTTTTTTAAGTGGATTTTATCAATTATGTAGTCGAGGATATACCGTTTTAGTTGCAGTAAGTAGTCCGTGTCCTCACATTGCTCTATTAAGAGTTTATGAATTACCTCAAAGACTGTCTCAGGAGCAACATGTTTTGAGAGTTCATCTTCTTCCACTTTTTTCTCATCTCCGATTATCCTGAATTTGTTATCAAACTCGTTGACTCCGTAGTTCCTTAGAATGCTATAGCAAAAAGAATGAAATGTTTTTACTGTTAAGCCATCTATCCATTTGTATTTTTTTTGTTGAAGGTACCTTTCCCTGTCTCTTTCCGGTTTACTTATTTTCTTGTCAAACAATAGCTTTTCGTAGTCTCCGGTATGGTCGGCTGAAATGATTAAACGGTCAATCATTTCATTTGTCGCATTTTTAGTGAATGTGATTGCTAAAATGCTTGAAGGGCTAACGCCTTTTTCTTCTATGAGATAAATTAGCTTTTGTAAAAGTGTTTTTGTCTTGCCAGAACCGGCACCAGCTAAAACTAAAAGGCGTTTGTCTTCACTCACAACAGCTTCATGCTGCCTGTCATTTAATGCACTTAAATTGGTTTTAACTGAATTTTCCAAAATATCAATCTTTATGTGTCAAATATCTTAATTATTTCTTTCAAAATCAGCACGATTTTCACCCTATGCTTTGGTTTTCCATTATTGGTACTGTAGATTGGTAATTTCAAGGTTTGTCAAACGGTCAAGGGCAAAACTCTTTATGTTGTTGCCCTTACTATCTTTTGCCATGATATACCAACGGTTCTTAAACTCCTTTAAGGCATGCGGTTCTACAAAACGCTGGCTTACTTCTTCTTCCTAAAATTTCTGATACGTGAATTTGATTTGAAGTCTGTTTTTGATAGCATGAAGCAAACCATATAAATTCTCTGTTCCTTGTGGCCTGCGTTTTTCTAAATGAATAAAAGGCGTCAAGTCTTGTGCAAGGTTTAGGGAATTAAACATTTAACATATACAGTTTGATTTTCTCTGTCTATTGACTGATTTTGAAGCGCTTACTTTCATTTTAGCACAAAAGTTCTTTTGAAAACTGAACGTTCAATTTAGCACTGAACCCGCCATTGAGCCAAACTGCTGTTATAGCCAGTGCTTGATTTTTAGTCATTATTTTGTCTTAGTTGATTTAATTAAATAATAAATCAGTGGTATAAAAATCAGTCCCATTGTCATTGGTAAAAACCAAATTCCAAGTCCTTCTGTTTGTCCGTTTGCGTGTCGAATTGTTTGAAAAGCGATAAGTCCGAAAATGATAACAATAATTACTTTTAAATATCTAATTAGTCTTGTCGCATTCGTATATTGTCTTAACGCGTTATCTGCCGTTATTTCTGCCGGATAATTAAAAATGTGTGGAAACTTGTTCAAAATCGTTAGCCCGACAAACAGAACAGTCGCAACTATTGGTAAAGTCAAAATCATCCATTTGTCGCCAAATCCGTCTGCTACACCAGCTCCGTTGTAGTGTGTCGGAATTATATCGGGTAAACTTTGGTAGTTTATAATAGTCAAAATCCAAACTGCAAAAATTAAAAGCCAGCCAATAATTTCAACTGTCTTGTCGGCTTCAGTGTGTTCTAATTTTAATTTTGGTCTTTCTTTCATTTTCGTTTAATTTACTCCTTGTCGTTTTTTGGCATTGGCTATAACGCCCCAGGCGATTGGCGAAGTGATTTGCATTTTGCAAATCGCTTGTTGCCGGACAGCCCTCCGGGACTGTCCGGGGCAAATCGCCTGGGGCATTGTGCGGGAAGCCCATAGGGATTTCCGTATAACGGGATTCACCTATACGCAGGCAGGGATTATTACCACTGATCTTCCTACGAAGAACTGAACTTTAAATTTACCTCTTTCCTGTCCTACGAAGCACGAAACCCCTGCTTGCGTATAGGTGATGTTGTGCGTTCGGTGTTCTTTGTCGTCCGCTTGTTTGTCGGTCGTTTTGGTCGTGCGGTTGGGCAGACACACGCTGCCGCCAAGCTTTGGTTTGAGCGTTGGCTTGTGCGACTTGGCAATGTGTGGGGCTGTGAAGCGTTGATTTTATTTCTATTTTGTTATAAAGCATTGAATAGTCCTTTTCTTTCTTTTAGTTTATTTAATTCTATTGCCTTGATACTTGTCAAGTCAGATTTATATTTCACTTCTGAAACATTGTTTGGAATATGAACTTCCTCTATTTTATCAATGTCCTGATGTCTGTAAAAACGTAATGACCGTTGAGCAATGTCATAATCGAATTTTATGCCAATGGAATGTTCCAATGAACTTCCAAGCGTTCTAAAAACAATTGTGTTTAGCTTTTCAACTGTATCAAAGTCGTAATCTATCTTCTCAAAAATTCTGTCAATTAAATACTGAATGCTATTCCCTGAATTGTGTTGTTTTAAAAAAACCGAAGCGATTAAAACTTGCGTGTCAGACGGAGGGTTTAACTGTTCCGCTGAGAAAATATGTTTTCTCTCAAAGTTCGAACTGCTCTTAACTTCAATTCTTTCAGTTCCTGCGTTAAAATCAAATTTCTCCTCTGGTATGTTATGCCAATAATTTATGAGTTCATTTGGATTGGTTGAATTTTCAATTAAAAATAACTCAGCCCAAAGACCGTTTACTGTATTTGTTGGAGAATCTGTCAAGGTTTTAAACACTTCAACAAACTTTTTGAGCGAATCAATTACTTGTTGTTGTGTTGGATTTTGACCAACTGTTTTTACGAGAGATTCAGAAATTCTTAAAAAGTATTCCTGCAAGTTTCTGTCGTTGCAACGGAATGTAATAACTGTAAATGTTTGAAATTTGAAGGAATCATTCTCATAAATTTTACATTCAAGGTTTTGTTCAAGTTGCAAATATTTTAAGCGAAAATTCTTCAGACTTAAATCCTTGATTCTCTTCGATACAGAAAGTAATAAAACTGCATTTCCTTCAAAGTCAATTGCCACCCGAAAATTTGGGTATTCGGGGATTGGAATTGCATTGAAAACCTTGCTATCATTTTTAGGCAAGTTCAGAGAATCGTATAGGTCAATTAAATTCATACTTTCCTTATTAAATCAACTCCCATATGTTCAGGAATCCAAATTGCTAGGGTTGGCACGTTTTGAAAATCGGTATCTCTCAAATTCAAAAGGTGAATTTGAATTGTTAAAAGATTTTCATCCTTAATTTCTGAATCACCTGGGTAAATTACTTCTCCTGTTCTCGGGTTACGACCTTGAAATAGCTGTTGTATTTCATCATTTCGATTTAATCTACGAGTTCTTGGTGTCCAATTATAATAGGAATTTGTACTCATCAAGTAAACCAAACATTCTTCTTCTGAATGTTTCTCAATATATCCTTTTAAAATTCCTCTAAGGCTTGAGTATGTTGCAGAATCGCTTTCTCTTGTATAACGAAGATTGTTAAGCAAATGCTCCAAACATTCTTGAATCGTAATTCTTGCAACTAGATGTTTTTGTTCTTCAGTTCTATTTTGATGTCCCTCATCTTGGTTAAACAATCCTGCTCTTGATTGTAGGAAAGTTAAAAGGGCATTTCTATTGGCTTCAATCAATTCATCTGTGTCGTGTGGTGCGTTAATTCTAAACCAATCATTGCCAAATGTATCTCTATCTAAATCGTCATAGATGATGTTTCGTCTAGTTAGGTTTAACATTTGATTAAGCACTGCCACTCTGTCTAAATCGTTTAGGTGTCTATCATTCAAATGGAATTCTAAAAGTCTATTTCTTACATCTTCTTCGTGCTCTACGATAAAATTGTATGCATCAATAGTTACTTGGTCTAAGAATACTCTACAATAGCCTAAGTAACCTCTTTTATATCCAAAAAACCTTGCTCTCTGTTGAATTGTATCAACGTTTCCTGTACCAATATTTCTCGGCATATAAGTTACGGTCAAACCTTCAACCGTAAAGCCTCTATCCATTGATTGTCCGCCTATTAAAATCCAAGAGTAGAAATCATTCCAAGGAATTTGCGGTGTTACTCCATTTCTAGAATTGACTTCAACAATTTGGGTGTATCGCAGAGCGTGAATCAAATCGTTTCCTGTCATCGTTTCAAAACTAGGCAAATCAGAAACAGTCATTTGTAATTGATTATATGAAGTTCTGAACTCGTCAATTAGTTCTCTTCTGTCTTCATCATCATTGCCTGAAAGTAACCTCTGCCAACTATTACAAGTATTTCTTATCCAATTTGTAAATTCGTTATGGTCTCCTTGCAGTCTTGAAGGATGGACAAGCATTGTCCTATTCCTGTGATTATTTTGCATTTCTCCTACAACTACACCCAAAAAGAAAATGCGTAAAGCACTTTTCAAACTCTCTGGAATTTCAAAAAGCGGATTTGTTGGAGTAGGAATTTCATTTGGAGGTATCTCCAAAATAAGGTTTGGATTATTTCTGAAAAAGTCAATTCCTCCCGTGTAATCAAGTCCAGGAGTTAATAGTTTTATGAAATTAGGAGAAAGTCTATCCATTATATTTATGAATAGATTTGCCTGTGGTGTGGCGGTGTATTGTAAAAATGTGTGATGTGGGAAAACATTGCGAAGTGCGTTTATTCTTCGGTAAATAGTTGAAACTTGATTTTCAGTTAAACTTTCTATATCAATATTTTGTCGTGCTGCCCATCTTGCTCTAGTGTTTAGACTTGCTTGGTCTCCTTCATCATCAATTATCAAAGTTGGCACACCTGTAAGGTTTTGCCCCGCAAGAATATTAACCAAGTTATTCAAATGTGATGTGTTCTTCATCACTGTTATCAGCAATGTTCTACACCTTTCTATTGGGAAAGTTGGGTCAGCCCATTGGGCAAGTGTTGTTTCAATTGTTTCAGCTTCTTGATGGCTGTTAGGGTTTTGGAGTAATGTCCACTTTCTGTCAAAGCGAGTGTTTAACCTTAAATCGTCCGCTAATCGTTGTGTTGACTGATTTACAAGATTAGTTGAAACACCTGCAATTACGATTACAATCTGATAGTTGTTATCTCTAGCCAATGCAGTCAGAGTAGTGAAAGAAAGGGTTTTTCCACTTTGGACATAACCAATTACAATTCCTGTTTCATTATTGGTTTGGTCATTAGGATTACCACACACCTGCATAATTCTGTATGTTTCATCCAATATTCTTTCGCCAATTTGATTTAAACTTCTATCAGAATTAGTAAAACCTTTCCTTCGCAAAAGTTCAGTAGTTTCATCACCTACAAATGGTTGCCAATCTCCATTATGGTTTTGAGTCTGTATTTCAATTATTTCTGTCATATCTGTATTATTTTGAGAGATTGGATATTAGCTCATTAAAATTTCTCCGAACTTCTCCTTGATTTTTGTAGCTGTCCTTTGCAATGATTTCAGAAAGTCCTAAAGCTGCCGCAATTCTGAGAACAGGCTCAATTTTGTTAGTGTCGGCTCTAGCAAATTCAACCATAAAAGGATGTGTTAAAGAAAGTCTTATCCCAATTTGACGAACAGATGAATTGCTAACTTTTTCTTTAATAAAACTATCGCCTACTTCAATTAACTCTGTTAGTGACGGGTCATAAGAAAGTTCAATTGACACTTTCCAATCAACTTTATTAAACCGTATGTCAAACTCTCTATGAAGCGTTTTTTCGGTTTTGGTTAATTCTACCTTTTCTTCGGGTTCTGCTACAGAAATTGAATTTACTACTTCGGCAACTGCTTGCGGTGCTTTCTTCTGAAAGTCATTAACCGTTTCATCAAGTGCTTTTACAGCTGCTTTATATTCTTTTTCAGTCGCTCTTACTCGATATTGTTCTGCTTGTTGCAGTAATGGAAAGTCTTTAGAGCTAATATCATCTTTAAGTAGTCTGAGAAAAATCTCTAGGTTTTCATCCCATTGGATTCCTTTTTTAGTAAAGTTTACACTAAATCCGTCTAAGTGAAGTTCTCCAAAAACTCTTTGATAGCGATAACTGTTTGGAGCTCCGAAAATAAAATCAGGTCTAAAGCCATTATCAAAACTGCCTTCAATTACTCTGCCTCTACGAAATAATGCAAAACCTGCTTCTGATGTAGATGCCTTTTCTCTGATTGCAACAAAACCGTGTACACTTAAACCTTCTTCTAATTCAAAATCAATTTCCTTTCGCCACAGAATAGGGTCGTCATCTGGTTTGTCGTATTGAGGAACACTAAGGATTTTTGGTTCTTTAAATATTAATTCTTCATTGTTCAAGGTTAGCTTTAAAACGCCTTTACGGATAAATTCTCTGTAAATACTTCGTAAATGGTCTTTTACTTTTCCTACACCTTTTCTTCTAGGCATTCTATTTACATCAAACAATTCTACGATTGTGAAATGATGCTTTTTTTCGCAAGATTTAATTTCAACATCCAACTCCTCTAACTTGTCCTCAAAAATCTTTTTCATATCGAAGAAAACCTTCTTCACCTGCGTTTCTCCTAATGCTGTGGAAGTAACACACCAATTGTCAGCAAACCAACAAGCTGCTGATTTCATACCCATTCCAAATTCAGAAAGACCTGAATTATCAGGTGGAACTTCCGCAGCTCGAAATGCCCTTGAATAATCAGCTTCTCCAATTCCTCCTGCATTATCTCTTATGGTGATTCTGTTTTCAGGTTCATTGATTTCAACTCTTACTTCAAGAACAAAATCGTCTCCCTCAACTTGTTTTAACAGTTCTATATTTTTTAAGTAGCTATCAATTGCGTTATCAATGAATTCAGCCAACGCAAACCAAGTCTCATATTCTATATGCTTGAGAACAGAGAGCATTGTGACTTGGGGTCGAATACTAACTTTACTTTGCTGGCTCATAGGATTTGGATAATGGATTAGACGATTGGAGTTGCGTAGCAACTCCATTTAGTTTCTTTTCTTCAACCAAAAGCTGAGTAGCAATTAGCTTTACAATTTTGGCATTTACAGCATTTCCTAAAGCTTTGAAAGCTGCATTGTCGTTTTCAGGTAGTTTTAAACCTGTTAAAGATTGAAGTTTCAATCCTTCTTTTTTTGTAATGTATCTATTTTCCCAACCTATAATTGGTATTTGCGTGTTTGTACAAACTAGAGAAGGAAAAAAATCAGGCTTTTTTATTCTAATGCCTGATGCTCTGAATTGCAAGAGATAATTATTGATTTTTCGTTCGCTGTCTCCAACATTCCATTCTAACTTTTGCCAACTTTGAGAAGGCAACTTTGAAATTTGTTTGACGGCTTCTTTTATGAACTTCTTGTTGTCTTTATAAAATTGCCTATTCTGCCTAATATATCTCTGTTTCCAGTCGGGAAACTCATCTTCAACTCTTGCATAGCTTGGTAGATTTGCTAATTGTTCTTCCTTGGTCATTCCTTTTAATGAAATTCCAAAGTTTCCTTTGAATTCGCCCAATTCTTTTGCAGAAAGTAAATGAGGATATTGTTCTTCAAATGGATAGTCTGCTCCGAATTCCATTCCCCAAATTGGAAAGCCTGGTATTTTCACCTCTTTTGGTAAAGCATCAATTAAGTCTTGCCAAAGTCTAATGCAATCTTGATTTGATTTAGGTAGTTGTTTTGCACTAACTGGATTTTGCTCAATGAAATTTTCAAGTTCAACAACATTTTTTTTGTATCTATCTACCTTATCAAAACTAAAATGGTCGAGAGCATTTATTCCTAATGAGCCAACAATAAATATTCTTTGTCTATGCTGTGGAATACCAAAGTCGTGAGGGGAATAGTCTTTATGGTCAACTTGATACCCTAGTCTCTCAAACTCAACTTTCATTGCTTTCCAAGTTTCTTCGTTATTGTGCTTGGCAATGAATCGAACATTTTCTAAGATGAAATATTTAGGTTTTCGAACTTCAAGAATTTTCACAATTTCGTCAAAAAGCGTTCCTCTGTCGTCCTCTCGTCCAAGCTGTTTACCCGCTTTTGAAAATGGCTGACAAGGGAAACCTGCACATAATATGTCGTGGTCAGGAATTAAGTCAATATTGTCTTTGACAATTTTCCTAATGTCTCCGTGAATATTAATGTCTTTACCCCAATTCTTTTTGTAGGTATCTCTTAAAACAGGGTCGAGTTCACTTACAAATACACACTCGTGTCCAAGTTCGTGTAATGCCTTATGAAAGCCTCCAAGTCCTGCGAATAAATCTATAAATCTCATTCTATATTTTCTGTCCTAAATATTGCTTTTCAAAATTCGCAATTTATGTTTTTAATCTTCTTTGTTTGCCCGTGCGTTGGCAAAAAAATGGCTCTTTTGGTTTTTTAGAGCGTTGGCTTTTGTGTTGGGAAAAACCAAATGTGCTGTTTGTGCGATTGGCGTTTACACTGACCGTTAACACGCAAATAGACGAAAGTTCTTGCGTTTTTTATCTCTAATTGGGGCATCCGCATAGGTGGCTTTCGTTTGTAGCTTACTGTTAAGCCTTTCAACGAAATTAACCATTTATATTAATTTTAACAAATTCTTAGCAAAACCGCCTACCACTCCCCTCTCCGCCCACGCCTGTTTACTCTATTGCGTAATTCGGGTTTAAGTTTTAAGCATAAGTTACGCTGCTCATTAAAGGATGTTAAGCATAATATTCGTTTACAAACGTTTACAAACGGATTTAAACAGTTATATACCGATTAACCATAATGGTGTGAAATATCTTTGCCTTGTTCTAAATAAGGAACACAAATATATTTTAACATTTACTTTAAATTTTAAACGCCATGAATGCACTACGTAACAAAGTACAGCTTATCGGAAATGCCGGTAATGATCCTGAAATCAAAACATTTGAAGCCGGAAGGAAACTGGCCCGCTTCGTAATAGCCACTAATGAAAGTTATTACAACGACAAAGGAGAAAAAATAACAGACACCCAGTGGCACACGATTACGGCATGGGGTAAAACCGCGGATATCATCGAAAAATACGTTAAAAAAGGCAAAGAGGTGGCCGTGGAAGGCAAACTTACACACCGTGCCTATGACGATAAAAACGGTGATAAACGCTATATCACAGAAGTTGTCGTAAATGATATACTTTTATTAGGAAAATAAGGTTTCTAAAGCTGCTATCCTGCTGATTCAAAGGGCCGGATGCAATACCTGAAAACTAAAAAGGGCGCCCCGTTAGTGGCCGCCCTTTTATTATAGATTTATACTTGCGGTTACGCAAGCATTGTAACAGGATTCTCTATGTATTGTTTCAGCGTTTGCAGGAATTGTGCCCCTGTAGCGCCATCAACGGTCCTGTGGTCACACGTAAGGGTAACCTTCATAACATTGCCCACTACAATCTGGCCGTCCTTTACAACAGGCTGCTGTACAATGGCGCCAACCGAAAGGATAGCTGAATTGGGCTGGTTGATGATAGAAGTAAATTCCTGTATGCCAAACATACCAAGATTAGATACTGTAAAAGTACTTCCTTCCATTTCGGCAGGAGTTAATTTCTTGCTGCGTGCTTTCCCGGCAAGGTCTTTAACCGCAGCGCCTATCTGGGTAAGGCTCATGTGGTCGGTAAACTTAAGTACCGGCACTACAAGCCCGTCTTCAACAGCTACAGCAACACCTACACTGATATGTTTGTTATAGATAGTGACATCGTCTTTCCACTGTGTGTTTATCTGCGGATGCTTCCTTAGCGCCATGGCACATGCCTTTATTACCATATCATTGAATGAAATCTTGGTATCAGGCACGGCATTGATAACGTTGCGGCTTGCTATGGCATTATCCATGTCAAGCGCAATGGTGAGGCTATATTCCGGCGCCGAATATTTAGATTCGGCCAGGCGGCGCGCAATGGTTTTGCGCATCTGGTTATTTTTAACTTCTTCCGTTGCTACTTCGCCTACAGGAGTGTAAACCGGGGCAGCAGCAGGGGCATTAGCCGCCGGCGCGGCCTGTTGTTGTGCAGGCGCAGCGGTTTGTTGCGCTGAGGGTGTATAGTTCTCAATATCCTTTCTTACAATACGGCCATTCTCACCTGAACCTTTTACAAGGGCCAGGTCAATCCCTTTCTCTTTTGCAAGCTTCCTTGCAAGAGGAGAGGCAAATACACGCCCTTCGTCATTGCCAGCAGGGGCAGCTTCTTCAGATTTGTGAGCCTCTGCGGTTTTATCTTCAGCAGGCTTATCGGATGATTGTTGTGCCGCAGGCTGTGAACCGCCTTTGCCATAATTTTCAGCAACACCTGAAACATCAGTGCCTTCAGGGCCTATAATGGCTAAGACACTGTCCACAGGGGCCGATTCGCCTTCTTTGATCCCAATATACAGCAACGTACCCGAGTTGAACGATTCAAACTCCATGGTAGCCTTATCAGTTTCAATTTCGGCGAGGATATCACCTTCCGAAACCTTGTCACCCACTTTTTTAAGCCATGTTGCCACAGTACCTTCAGTCATGGTATCACTAAGGCGTGGCATGGTAACTACCTTTACATCTTTAGGAAGTTCCTGTTTGCCTCCTACAGAACTGCCATTACGGCTCTCTTCCTGTTTGGGCTCAGCCTGTTTCTCTTCCTGCTCAGGCCCTTCTTTCTTTTCTGCCGGGGTATTTTCAGCAGAACCTCCCTTGCCATCCAGTAATGACTGGTAATCTTCTCCTTCTTTACCAATAATGGCAAGCACGCTGTCCACAGGGGCAGTATCACCTTCTTTTACGCCAATATATAAAAGAGTACCGGCATCAAAAGCCTCAAACTCCATAGTAGCTTTATCTGTTTCAATTTCGGCAAGTATATCGCCTTCTTTTACGGTGTCACCCACTTTTTTTAGCCACGTAGCTACTGTACCCTCGGTCATGGTGTCGCTCAGGCGCGGCATAGTTATAATTTTTGCCATGGTTATTGTAGTTTATGTGGTAAAAATGGATAATTCTCTTGCTCGTATACTACGTCATACATTACATTAAGGTCCGGATATGGTGACTCTTCGGCAAACTTCTCGCACTCGTCTACCAGGTCTTTTACCCTCTGGTCTATTGCTTCAATTTCAGCATCAGTAGCGTAGTTCTTTTCCTTGATTATGTCGAGCACCTGTGTTATGGGGTCAATCTTCCTGTACTCTTCAACCTCTTCTTTAGTACGGTAATGCTGGGCATCACTCATAGAGTGGCCACGATAGCGGTATGTCTTCATTTCAAGGAAAGTTGGGCCATCACCCCTTCTTGCCCTTTCCATAGCCTCATGCATTGCCTCGGCCACCTTAACAGGATTCATCCCGTCAACAGGGCCGCACGGCATTTCATAACCCAATCCCAGCTTCCATATATCAGTATGATTGGCCGTCCTTTCTACTGAAGTACCCATAGCATACCCATTATTCTCGCAAATAAATACCACAGGGAGCTTCCACAGCATAGCCATATTAAAGGCTTCATGAAGCGACCCCTGGCGTGCGGCGCCGTCACCAAAATAGGTAAGCGTAACACCGCCTGTTTCAAAATATTTATCAGCAAAGGCTATACCCGCACCCACCGGTATCTGCGCGCCCACAATTCCGTGCCCGCCATAAAAACCGTGTTCTTTAGAGAATATGTGCATAGAACCTCCCAGTCCCTTTGATGTGCCAGTTGCCTTACCCAGAAGTTCAGCCATAACCCGGCGCGGGTCTACACCCATACCGATAGGCTGCACGTGGTTGCGGTAAGCTGTTATCATTTTATCTTTTGTCAGGTCCATAGCATGCAGCGCGCCTGCGAGCACTGCCTCCTGCCCATTATATAAGTGAAGGAAACCTCTAACTTTCTGCTGAATGTATAGTGCAGCAAGCTTGTCTTCAAACTTTCTCCAAAACTGCATGTCTTCATACCATTTCAGATACACTTCCTTTGTAACTTCTTTCATTGCTAAATTGTTGTTTGCTAATGTGGTTTTAAAAAATCCTGTTTAAAAACGCAAAAAGTTTCCTCACACAAATTTGCGAATTGCAAAAATAAGCACTTCACTTTAATTAGTGAAAAATTTACGTAAAGTATTTGCGGCTGGCTTCATGTTTTTTGGCGCCGCCTGTTTCATGGCCGGAACGGGCCGGGGCATGGGCTGTTGTTTTCCCTTCTTAAATATAAAATTGTAGTGTAACAGATACGGGAGGCACGCGGTTTAGCCCTGATAGGAGCGGCATCCTCCGCGCCGCCTGCTTTTGCGGCGGGGAGATATAGCGTATAGCAGGACTGCAGTTTATAAGGGACGGGGAGTTACTGCTCCTGAAAAAAAATGATGATACAAAACCCTGTGAAATTAGTACGGAAGCGCTATGGATGTCATGATAGGCCGGGCAGATAAAAAAGCTGCTCCCGTTGTGGGGAGCAGCCAGTATGAAACTCTATATATAAAGATTACAGTTGTGGCCTTAACACACGGTTAACACCGTGAATTACACCATTAGAAGCCTGTATGTCAGCCTGGAATACACGGGCCAGGTTGTTTGCGCTGTCGCGGATATCAACATTGCCGCCGCCCAGTATGGCAGTAAGATTCTGAACAGGGCTTGTAATTGTAGGTATTGACTGGTTGTTCTGCAACTGGTTTGAACGCACATTGCCCGCTGTAGTGACATGGTACTGAAGTACTTTAGTTACCTGTGCCGCTGTGGCTCCCACAGCAAAACCTGTACCTGTAGTAGCGTCAGTAAATGCCTGGTTGTTTGGTGCAAAAAGCGTAGCCGGCGCAGCAGCTGTTATTCCATTTAAGGCAGTCAAGACCGCGCTTTGGTCTCCAAATGCGCCGCTTGTGCTTGTCACTACAGCCTGTAGCGTATCAAAGCTTGGGTTGTCAATTACATGGTCTACAATAGTAGGGATTTGTATTACCCTGTTTACCACGTGTATTACACCGTTGCTGGCGTCAAGGTCGGCAGTAGTTACTACGGCGCCTTTACTGTCCACACCGCCGTTTAGTGTAACCGTACTTCCTGATTTTTGTACGAACATGCTGATAGTTGGTGCGTTGTTGGCTGTACTGATAGGAGACAGGGTATTTACATAAGTACTCGCAGGAATAGCAGAGCTTGGAATCTCAGTAGCAATAACGTGGTTTAGCAGGGTGTTTCGTAATACATTTATGTCTACAGTATTTACATTTTGATTTTGCCCTAGCGAGTTAAAAAAAGTTTGAAAAGCGTCATTGGTTGGTGCAAATACGGTAAACTGGCCTGAGCCGTTCAGGGTGTTGGTTAGGCCGGTACGGTTAAGGGCTGCTACTAGTGTTGAAAAATTGGGATTGCCAGAAGCAATCTGTGCAATGGTTTGTTGCTGCTGGGTGTTGTTGTTGTTATCATCATCACTACAAGATACTAATACAGTGCCTGCAAACAGTACAAGCGCTGAGAATTTAACTAAAACTTTTTTCATACTTTTTATTGAGTTTAAATTAATAATGGTGCTAATGTAAGAAAGATTTTTTATTGTTCAATATTTTTTCACAAATATTAAACAAAATTTTTCTTAACGGTTTTATTTTATAGATAAAGCGAAAACGTTATAACGGTATAAATATTATAAAAAAAGGCTAAGTACACGACAAAAATTGTATTAAATTAATTTCCAGCTTATTGAATTTTGATAATAGGCAATTTGACAAATAATCTAATNGCTAAATTTAAATGATTGCTAAAATGGCTTTGAAATACGGTTAATAATTGCGTATCTTCGTGTACTAAGCTGATGTTCTTTTTTAAAGGCATTACTTGAGAAATAATCCTTTAATATACTGAATATCAGCTTTTTGTCAAAATTTTTAAGAACTTATTTTATTGATTTTTAATCAATTATGTTTTTTGTCGTGTACTAAAAAATGTTTATTAAAATCTTTATGCTTATCCAATAGATATAATTTTCTGTCAGCGTCTTTAAATTCAATTTTCTGTTGAAGACACACTTCACGTAGTTTATTTAAATATTTTATATACAATTTTATTTGAGCACCAATATCTTTTTCTTTATAGTTTAACTCATAACCTTGTATTAATCTGAAAACTCTTTGGTCAAGTATCTGATAGATATTTGGATTTCTGAATCGTAAAATTGTTGAAGCCATTGCTAGTCTTACCCCTTTTTCATTTAGCAATGCGTTCAAAACTTTAATTGTAAGTTCCTCTTCAATTTCTTCTGAAAATCTTGGAATTTTATTCAGGAGTTCTAAAGTTTCAGTTTTCAGTTTTGCATACCTGTTTATTTTCCATAACACAATTTCGTTAATAATATCTTGGTTAAAGTCATCTTCATATTTGTCAAGTCTATTTGTTAGTTCTTCCTGATATTCAAAATTTAGGCTGTTTAATAATGAGGTATCCTCAAGATCAAGAATAGTTTTTATTTTATCTTGGCTCATCTTAATTAACTTTAGGCTTAGTTATGTAATAAACCGGTATACCAGTCAACATTATCAGTACGCCCCATCCGCATGTATTGGGTTTATCAATAAGCAGCATAATACAAAAAACTGCGGCGAGTACTATATATACAGCCGGAAGTACAGGATATCCAAAAGCTTTATACGGCCTTTCCGCATCAGGCAATTTTTTGCGGAGTATGAATATACCTGCAATAGTCAGGATATAAAAAATTACAACTATAATCATTACATAATCCAGGAGGTCGCCGTATTTTCCGGTAAGGCAAAGGGCGGAAGCCCACAGGCACTGGAACCAAAGCCCCCATCCGGGTACGCTGGCGCTGTTAAGGCTTGCGGCTTTTTTAAAGAACAATCCGTCTTTAGCCATAGTATAATATACCCTTGCCCCGGCCATTATAAGCCCGTTGTTACAGCCAAAAGTAGATATCATTATCATGATGGCAATTATATAGGTTCCCGTATTGCCGAATATGTATTGTGATGCCTCTACGGCTACCCTTTCGGCAGGGGCAAAAGCAATCGCATCAAGAGGCATCACGGCAAGGTACATGATGTTGGCCAGCACATAAATTACAGTCACTGTCAGCGTACCCAGGAAAAGGCTAAGCCCTACATTCCTTTTAGGGTTTTTTATTTCACCTGAAATGAACGTTACCCCGTTCCACGCATCGCTGGAAAACAATGAACCTACCATTGACGCGGCTATTGCCGAAAGCAACACAGTTCCGCCAATAGGCAGCCAGCTGCTATTATCTTTATTAAATGACCTGGCATTCCAGGCATCGGCCCAGTTGGCATCCCATATATCGGCTTTAGCGGCAAGGATAAGCCCAAACACTATCAGCCCCAGCAACGATGCTATTTTAGTAATAGTCAGTACCGTTTGTATATACTTTCCATTCTTTACACCCCTGCTGTTGATATAAGTAATTATGATAATGGTAATAATCGAAACGATTTGCGCTGCATTAAGCTTAAAGCTGCCGATTTCAAACAGTATGTTCTCATCGCCTACAGGCGGGTACAGGTAAGCGGCAAATTTGGCAAAAGCCACCCCTACAGCAGCAATGGTGCCGGTTTGTATCACGGCAAAGAAACTCCAGCCATACAGAAAGGCAATAAGCTTGTTGTACGATTCTTTTAAATAAACATACTGCCCCCCAGCATTGGGAAACATGGCGCTCAATTCACCATAGCTAACTGCGGCAATAATGGTCATGATGCCTGATATAACCCACGCAAAGGTGAGCCAGCCTGCACTGCCTACATTCTGCACAATGCCTGAGCTTACAATAAAAATACCTGATCCTATCATGGAGCCTATTACAAGCATAGTGCCATCAAGCAGCCCCAGTTCGCGTTTCAGGTGGTTGTCTTCATTCGGTTTTTCCATAGTTAAAAAGTTAGTTATGCTAAAGATATTAAAAACAACATACAGATAATGGTTTTACAGGGCATACATGGCAGTTATTTTTTTATCTTTATAAAAAACAACAGCTATGGAAAATAGTGATAAAAGAGACTTTAAGGTTAACGAGCGCGATAACCAGTTTGAGCTCCATACAGCCGGGCAGTATGCCTTTTTAGAATATATACGGAAAGATGACAAGATATACCTTACACATACGGAGGCCCCTGCAGAGCTGCGGGGCATTGGTGTGGCTGCCGACCTGGTAAAACGCTCACTTGAATACAGCCGTAACAACAAGCTTACTGTAGTACCGTCATGTTCCTACGTGGCGCGGTATATAGAAAAGCACCCCGAATGGAACGATGTGCTCTCTGACGGCTACCAGATGTAATTTACGGATGAAAATAAATATCTTTGCGGGATGAATGAGAACTTAGATCCTACCGGTAAAAATTACAGCCTTGAAGAGCTGGACCTTGAAAAAAAATTAAGGCCGTTGTCCTTTGATGATTTTACGGGGCAGGATCAGGTGCTTGAAAATTTACAGGTGTTTGTGCAGGCAGCCAACCTAAGGGGCGAGGCGCTTGACCATACGCTGTTTCACGGGCCTCCCGGCCTGGGGAAGACCACACTGGCCAACATACTGGCCAACGAGCTTGGCGTAGGCATAAAAATTACATCGGGCCCTGTGCTTGATAAGCCGGGCGACTTGGCGGGCCTGCTGACTAACCTTGAAGACCGCGATATACTTTTTATAGACGAGATACACAGGCTCAGCCCTGTTGTGGAAGAATACCTCTATTCCGCGATGGAGGATTTCCGTATTGATATTATGATTGAATCGGGTCCTAATGCACGTTCAGTCCAAATAAAGCTTAACCCTTTTACGCTTGTTGGGGCCACAACCCGTTCAGGGCTGCTAACCGCCCCTATGCGTGCACGTTTCGGCATACAGAGCCGCCTGCAGTATTATACTACGGAACTGCTAACCAATATAGTACAACGCAGTTCGGCAATCCTTAAAATGCCCATATCTATGGAAGCAGCCATTGAAATTGCCGGCCGCAGCCGTGGTACGCCCCGTATAGCGAATGCACTGCTTCGCCGGGTGCGGGATTTTGCCCAGATTAAAGGCAATGGTAAGATTGACATAGAGATTGCACGTTTTTCGCTTAAGGCACTCCATGTCGATGCGCACGGGCTTGATGAAATGGACAACAAGATACTTACTACAATAATTGATAAGTTCAAAGGTGGGCCGGTGGGGCTTTCTACCCTTGCCACGGCGGTATCGGAAAGCGGCGAAACAATAGAAGAAGTGTATGAGCCGTTCCTAATACAGGAAGGTTTTATTGTACGGACCCCCCGCGGGCGTGAAGTTACCGAAAAGGCTTATCGTCATCTGGGACGTGTTAAACTTAACCAAGGGGGGCTTTTTGATTAATGAACTTTCACGAAATACCTTTAAGAGAACTAGATCTTTCAGAAGCAAAAGCTTCAAAATACTTTTTAGATTTGTCTGTATTACCTTGGAATCGGGGAATTATCTTCAAGAGGATTGGAAGCGTAGATGAACAGATGTTATTGAATTATATTTCGGAATTACTTAAAAATTCTTGCAGTTCAATTGTAACCCGAAATAGTATAAAATATTTAAGAGCAGATGAAAAAATAAACGATTTTATATTTTGTCTACTCAAACATCCCGATATTCAGAAGAAGTGGAAGTATAATGATGATGTTGCTTTTGATGAAATGTCTCAAAGATATGAAACAAAAAATGATTTTAAGAAATTAGAAATTTATGAAATTGGGGAAGAATCTATCTCTGAGCATTTAAAAATTGTGTTCACACAAGGTTCAGTATACTCACCTATACGAAGATTTACCGATTCTGAAATTATCGCATTTTCTGAAGAATTTCAAAAGAAGCTTTCAGGCAAAACTATAGAAAAGATATTTAAAACTCACTCCTGGGGAATAAATTATGTAGGATGGTTCCGATGTCTCTTTATTTTTAGAAAGGATGATATTATAATATTTGCTGTTGACGATTACGATTAATATAAGTAATTCTGTAAGGTGCTTAACGACAGACAAGAATACACTGGTTATATTAAATCCGAAGCCAAACGCCTGGGCTTTTTGTCGTGCGGTATAGCCAGGGCAGGTTTTTTGGAAGAAGAAGCGCCACGGCTTGAAAAATGGCTGAATGAAAACCGCCACGGCCAGATGCAGTATATGGAGAACCACTTCGACAAGCGGCTTGACCCTACAAAGCTGGTTGACGGCGCCAAAAGCGTAATATCCCTTTTGCTTAACTATTACCCGGAGCAAACGCAGCAGGAAGGCACCTATAAAATATCAAAATATGCCTACGGGCAGGACTACCATTTTGTTATTAAGGACAAGCTGAAAGAGCTGCTGCATTCCATACGATCAACTATAGGCGAAGTAGGCGGAAGGGCATTTGTAGATTCGGCACCGGTGCTCGATAAAGCCTGGGCAGCCCGCAGCGGCCTGGGCTGGATAGGCAAGAACAGCAACCTGCTGAGCAAACAGGCCGGCTCTTTCTTTTTTATTGCAGAACTCATCGTAGACCTCGAACTCGAATATGACAGCCCCACAACCGACCACTGCGGCAGCTGCACCGCCTGCATAGATGCCTGCCCCACACAGGCCATTATAGCCCCCTACGAGGTCGACGGCAGCAAATGCATATCCTACTTTACCATCGAGCTCAAAGACAATATCCCCGCCGAAATGAAAGGCCGGTTTGATGACTGGGCTTTTGGCTGCGATGTGTGCCAGGACGTATGCCCGTGGAACCGTTTTTCAAAACCGCACCGCGAGCCGCTCTTTAACCCGCACCCGGACCTGCTCTCCCTCACAAAAAAAGACTGGGAAGAAATCACCGAAGAAACCTTCAGGGCAGTGTTTAAGAATTCAGCCGTAAAAAGGGCAAAGTTTGACGGCCTGAAACGGAATATTGCCTTCCTGAAACAGTAAATTACCCTAACCCCACACGTAACACACACGTACATAAGCCCCACGGGAGGCAAAAACCCATAAAACAGTTTGAAGGCCGTGGAGCAGCCGGCAAAACGCCGGTTTGGCAAGGCATGGGCCCGCTCTCCGCTATATCTCCCCGCCGCGAAAGCGGGCGGCGGGGAGGATGCCGCTTCGATCGGGGCTAAGGGCTATGGCAAGGGCTACTTTGGGGAAGTGAGGTTTTTACTACTTTATTATTGTTAAAAATAACCTAAAAAAAACTTGTGAAGATAAGGTAATTTGTTTAAGTTGGGACGGAGATATTTTTTAATATAGTAAATGATAAAATAAATATTATCAACACAAATAGAAATAGTATTAAATGATAATTCAAATTAAAAAATATTTAAGTCAAGTTTTTGCCGAGATTCAGAAATATTACTTAGGAGAAATAAATTTAAGTGAAGCTGACTTTAAAAAGTACAGCGTATTTGACTTTGCAAACTTTCATTTAATTTATCAATACATCTTAGATGACAAATCAAACAAAAACGACTTTTTCATAAGCATACCCGAAGATGAATACAGAGAAAACTTTTTTGCTTCAATTTTTCATTCAATCGTACTAATCAAACTTTACCAAAACTTTTTTAACTACGAAAAAACTTTTCCTGTTCTGAATATCGGAGATTTGATCTACAAAAAATATCGAAGAGAACATAGAATTTTCAGGGTTAATAACACTTACGTAGAAAATGTTTCTGTAAACTATAAATTTCCAAAGAGAAACGAATTAGGCATTTCTGATTTCTTATTTAAAAAAGAGAACTTCACGAAACTCAATCCTAATTTAATAGACAACAAAAACGCTGCAAAAAATATAGATTCTTACCGTAATTTCTTGACAACAACTTTCAACGAAAATTTCCCTTTTATTACCGATTTTAAAAATAGAACATTGGTAATCGCGGAAAAAAGTTTTTTCAAGGAAAGTAAATTCTTGCCAATTAGATACACCAATAAAAACGGAAAAATCAGCAATGACTTGCCGTTTTTTAGTTACTTGGTTGAGTGTTGCAACGACTTCAATTCAGCACAAAACTTTCTTTTAAACGAAAATCAACAATTTGATGAAATCATAATTATTGGCGATGCCAAATACAGAAATTCTTTTGAGTTTATTCTGCAAGAAAAATACAGGGATAAATACAAGAACATTATTGTAATTGGGACAGAAAAGCCAAATTCGGAAAATCAATTTTTGGAATGGTGGTGGTCAAATGATGAAGTAAAAATCGCAAACAACGAATTACCAAACGAAACGACAAAAATTAAACTGAACAACAGTAATCTTTATTCGTTGTTTTTAGAATTAAATAAAGAAATTCAAAAAACAAAAGATGAAACCAAGGTAAACCTCGTCTTCATATTAAAGTACACGAATTTCTTTCTTAGAATGATTTTGGTAAATACCAACTTATCAAAAGGGATTTTTCAAGAGTATTTAGACCGTTTGAATCGTTATTTTGTGAGCGAAGCATTTTCAGAAGAATTGAACAATCTGTTTTATGCGAACGATATTTACAATCCCGATACAATCAAAGATTACACAAAGCAAATTTTTAATGTATTTGCTAAAATCTCAAACTTATTAGAAAACGAAAATTTAAAATGGAATTATATCAAGCAAAAAGCAAGAGGAAATCAAACAAAAACATTTTACTTAATTGTTGAGAAGAAAAACTACGATGCGGTTTACAGTCAAGTAAAGAACGAAAGAATAAATAATATTCGCTTAATCAGCGATAAAAGAATTGACATCTCAAAACTATATTTAGAGAAATGGTTGAATGACGAACAGCAAAATTCGCATAACCGAGTTGTAATCATTCCGTATTTGAACAATTTAGAATTATATTCAAAAATCAAATCAATAAAAGGAAGTTGCGAAGTTCTTTGTTACGAGAATTTAGATGAAATATCTTTTGACAATGTTGAACAGACTTACCAAAACCAAGAAAAGACAAAATTAAATCACAAGGATAGATTAAAGTTTTTTAAAACCAATTTCACTCACTCAACAGAGTTGAAAAAACGAGAATTAGACGATGTTTTTTCTTTTGATTTGAATAGCGATAATTTCAAAAACAATCCTTACGAAACTATTGATTTACCTAAGGAAAAAACAGTTTATGAAATTCAATTTTCAGACGGAACTTCTGATAAATTTGATTCTTCAAGAGGTGTTTTTTTAATTGAAAATGGCGAACAAATTAAAACGACAATCGGAGAATTATATAACAACGCAACAATTAGGTTTTACCAAAATAACAGCAAAGAAGAATTTAGGAAAATCCTAAAAATCTTTGACACAGAAAATTTATTGGATTCGTTTGATGAATATTCTAATAGTTGGAAACAAACGCTTAAAGATTTATCCGCGAAATTTAATAGCATAGAAAATCTATACGATTCATTGTTTACATCGTTCAAAATAAATTACGGAACATTCCGTAACTATTTTCACGAAGAAATGTCACCAAGATTTCCAAGGGTAAAAACGTTAGGCGTTATTCGGGAATTTTGTTTGAATAATAATCGCGCAAATGATTTAATAGTAAATGAATTTAATAAATTCAAAGTGTATTCTAAAAAAGATCATTCCATAAGGCAACAAGCGGGAAAAATTTTAGGGAACGATTTATTGGATTACGTTGCTTCTAACAAAGAAGAAAAAAGCGATTCACTAAAGAAATTGCCGAATGATATTTTAGAGAAACTTACAGCGACAATTCAAGAAAAAACAATAATCAAAAAAACTTTGGTAGATGAGTAACTACGTTAATGAGCCAAGATTGATATTTCGGGATACAATCAAGAAAAATTTGATTGGCCCCGGTTCTGATGTTTTTATTTCCGATAATGAAAATGAAATTATTTCCGATTTTCCGTTGAGCAGATATTATTCAGGAATTTTGTTTCCCGAACGTGATATGGAAGTTTCTATTGGTGAAAAAGAAACAACTGATGCAAACGCAGAAATTGAAGATGACGACCTTGAACCAGAAACACCAGAAACAGAAAAAACTAATGACGATACTGACGAAGATGTTGACAAAAGCAGAAATATAGAGCCTGAAAAAGAATATTCAGAAGCTAACCAATATTTCCCGACCAATTTTGGTTTAACTTTTTGCGTACCAAAAGAAGCAAAAACATTGACTGTAACTTTCAATTATGCAAAGTATATTCGAATAAAACCAGCGGAAGCAGCAATAGAAATTACAGAAGAAGACTTTAAAATGTTTTCTGAAAATCCGTATAATTCTGTTACGAAATATTTTAAGTATGAAAATGGACTAATGTCCTTAAGTAAAGATGAATTTGACAAAGGCGGTTTGTCTGTTCGTAATTATAGAAACAGATTTAAGGAAAACGAACAACAAAGAGAGTTGATAGACAGCGTTGCTTACAAAAAAGGTGAATTGCTTTTAGGACGACTTTGGAAAAGAGTAAAAAGAGAATCTATAAATGTTGAGTTCAACCTAACAGAAATTAACGTTGACGAATCAAAAGAATATCCTTTAGACAAAACCGAAGACAATTCTATTGTTGTTTGTTATTACAAGAAGATTTACGAAACGCATTATGGTAAATTCATTAAAATTTTGTTGGCAAATAGACTAAACCACCCGAAAAACAAATTTTCATTCGGTAACGAACTTTTGAACACCAAAGCAATATTTCAAGGAGAAATTTCAATTAAGGATATAACATTTTTGCCATATAAACAACTTTCAGAAATCAATCCATTTGATGAAGAATTAAACCTAATTAACTTTCAATACAGAAAAGAAAACTCTTTCGCAATCGGACACGGTTGTGCTGTTACTTGGAATGACGACAAAAATCCAACAGAATTAAAAACTACATTTTTACCCGAAGTTGATATAAAGAATTATAGCAATGCATTTAGAGATAATTTCCCTGAGGGTCTTAAAGACATTACAGAATTGAAAAACCTTTCAATTTGGACTACCTTAGACAAGCCAACAATTATTCAAAAATTAAAACTTTTTGCGGACGAGTATAAAGATTGGATTAAGACAAAACAAGAAAGTACTGATGCAGATGACAATTACAAAAAGTCATTGAATACGATTTTAGAAAAACAGAATAAGACCTATAACAGACTAATCAAAAACATTGATTTTCTAAATGAAAGTGATGTTGCTTTTAAATCCTTTTTGTTGGCAAATACAGCAATGTATATCCAAATGCTTATATCTGACAAAAAGCTATTTGGTGAAAAAGGAGTTGAATTATCTGAAATTAAAAAAGATTTTGAGTACAACGACTTAATTTTTTTCAAAAATCACACATTCAAACCAAACTACAGACCGTTTCAATTAGCATTTTTCCTTTTGAATATTGAATCAACAATTAATGAAGATTCGGACGACAGAAATAACGTTGTTGATTTACTTTGGTTTCCAACAGGCGGAGGAAAGACAGAAGCCTATTTAGCGATTACAGCTTTCACAATAATTAGCCGAAGAATTTTACACGGAAAAGATTCGGACGGAGTTTCTGTAATAATGCGATACACGTTGCGGTTGCTCACTGCACAACAATTTGAACGTGCAACAAAATTGATTCTTTCTTTAGACTTTTTGAGAAGATTTTTCAAATCTAATGACGAATACTTTTTCGGAGAAAATAAAGTTTCAATTGGAATGTGGGTTGGAGCTTCAACCACGCCAAATTCATTCACAGATGCCCGATTGATTTTCAAAAAAGTATTTGATGAAATCACAAAATTAAACGACAAAAAAACGGGAGATTATCGCAAAGCGAATACTTTCCCAATTACAAATTGTTCTTGGTGCGGTTGTAATTTGGTTTCACAAAACAATTCGGCAAAATTTGATTTGGGCTACAAAGCAACTGACAAATCATTTTCAACAAGTTGTTTGAATCCAAGTTGTGCATTTAGGGCAGAACTTCCAATTTATTTTGTTGATGATAAGATTTATGAATTTCCTCCAACTCTACTTTTTGCGACAGTTGATAAATTCGCAATGCTTTCACACAGACAAGAAGGACATCATCTTTTCAATTCGCAAGACGATAAGAAATTACCGCCCGATTTGATTATTCAAGACGAATTACATTTGTTAAGTGGTCCTTTAGGTTCTATCACGGGCTTGTACGAATCAATCATTGAATTACTTTCTACGAAAGGAAACAGAAAACCCAAAATCATTACATCAACAGCAACGACAAGAAACACAGAACAACAAGTTGCAATGCTCTACGGAAATAGAGAATTGAACATTTTTCCGCCAATGGGCGTAACTTATGACGACAATTTCTTTTCATACGTTTCAACTGAAAGCAAGAGAAAACATATTGGTTTTATGCCAACAGGAAAAACGGCTTTAAATTCTCAAATCCGTATTTTAGGTAATTTGCTTTTAGCAAGAATTGAATTGTTTAAATATTACAGAACAAAAGGAAATTTATCGCAAGAAGAAGCAATTAACCGAGAAAATAATTTTTGGACAATTGTTTCATTCTATAACAGTTTGCGAGATGTAGGGAAAGTTTACAACAAAGTTCCAGCGGAAATTTTAGATTTCTTGAAACTCTTACACAATCGTTATCAGCTAAACAAATATGTTTACGGTTTTAATTATTTCGGACTTGCAGGCAGAACAAAAGAATTGACGAGTAGAATTGAAAGTAATTCTATCAAAANTGAAGTATAAAAAATCAATAAATCTTTTTCTTTCATTGTGTCCTTATAGAACATGTATATCCTAAATAATAAATAGTAGTATGCTTTCATAATTGAATTTTTTTGTAGCATTTATAAATTAAAAACTCTGGCACGATATATATTTGCTATTGTAATAAATAATATTACAGTTAAAATAAAAATACTAATTATGAAATATCCACCTTTCTTATCTTTATTAAAATTATAATTTAAAAAGTTCTTATTCTTTATCATAAACCTGTAGTTCAGTAAACAAAGTAACACTCCTACAAATATTGTATAGTATTTATTTGGAATTTGTGGAATAATTTTAAGAAAAACAAATATGTAATATAAAGTAAGTAAATTGATTAAAATTACTAATGTTGATACTACAGAGGTAGCTAAAATTAAAAAATCTTTTTCTTTCATAGTATCTTTATAGAACATATATATTCTAAACAGAAAATAATTATATGCCTTCATAATTACATTTTTAATTGTGTTGGTGAAACAGTTTGTTTAGCTGGTTTATCAAATAAAGTATTTCCTGAACTATACTCATAAGCTGCTTTACTTACAGAATATAATAAACTTACAGCAGCACAACCAGGTAAGGGTATCATACCTATTATTCCCATACCTATATCGAACGTTGCTTCAAGACCACTGATTTCGCCATTCAAATATTGCGTTGCATTAGAACCAGTCTCTACCACTCCTTTGAAATATTCACCAACATTTTTTCCACCCACACCCTGATTTGATAAACAATAACATATTGCTAAACTATGGTGTCAAATTATTTTTTTAAATCTTCTTTTGTAAAACCAGCTTGTAATATTTCAGTTGTGTCAGTTACCTGCTCATCAAATAAGGGCTTAATAACACCTTTATATTTTATGGAATATTTGATTTTATAAAAATTTCCAATATTTTTTGAAAATCCTCTTGGAGTTCGGCCTCCATCATGTTTATATTTCACACCCTTAACATAGTATATGAAAAAATTTTGTTGTGATTTTGGATAATTTCTTTGTGACACATATTTTCCTATGGTAGTTTTACCGTAATTCTCAAGATTATATTTCCTATGGTATCCATCAATAATAAAACAGATTACTACTATCACAAGCAGTAATAAAATAATTTTAGATATTTTTTTCATTGTTTTTGTATATTTTAAAGTCTTTGTGTTTTGTCAGCCAAGCTAGATAATACATATGTACCCGTTTCTAAAATTTTGCTAATTATCTGTATAATTATTTTAGAATAAGACTAATAAATAATCCATAAAACCAGCTTTTTTAATTAAATTAATATCTGTAACTTTTTGATTTGGATTCACCACAATTAAATCCGGATATTTATCTAGATAACATATTGCTAAACTATAGTATCAAATTATTTTTTTAAATCTTCTTTTGTGAAACCTGATTTTAGAATATTAATTGTGTCTGTAACTTCTTCATTAAAAAATGCAGTAAGTCTACCTTTATATTTCTCAGAGTAACGGATTTTATAAAATTTTCCAATGTTCTTTGAAAATCCTTTAGGGGATCTCCCTCCATTACCTTTAAATTTTTTTCCATCAATATAGAATGTGAAATAGTTTGCTTCCCCTTTTGCCCATTTATCTTGATATATGTACTTACCAACAGTTATTTTTCCTGTTTTCTCAATATCCTCTTTAATCATATATCCTTTAACAAGATAATAGATAAAAGTTGATAATATAATAACTAAAATAGATCTAAGAATTATCTTTTTCATAATATATACATTAATTTACTAAGGATGGCAACACATCGTGTTTGAATTAAATTTTCAAAGTCAATACTAATTTTTTAAATCTTCTTTTGTGAAACCTGATTTTAGAATAATAACTGTATCTGTAACAGGAATATTAAAATCAACCTCAATTTTATGAGGATCTTTAGAAGAATAATACAGTGTATAGAAATTATTAATTTTTTTTTCATAATCTTCAGGACATTGTCCATAGCTATTTGTATACCATCTATTATATATATTATATTTAAAAAAGCTTCTTGTTGTTTTTGGTGCTTTCTCACAATAAACGAATTTGCACACAGTCTGTTGCTTGTTATTTTTTATCTCCCTTTTGTAGAGATAGCCTTTCAAAAAAAGGTATGCCACCCCTAAACAAACAAGAAATAGAAGTAGTTTATAAATATTTAATTTCATGATCACATCATTATTAAAGTTAATTTGCTAAACCTGGCAATACGTTTGTACCCGTTTCTACTGAAAATTTTGCCATTTCTCTATATGCTTTTGCAGCACCAGTACTTAAATGCGGTACAGCATCAATTTTATTCCCAAATCTATTACTTAATAAGCCGCCACCTATTTGCAGCACTCCTTGTTCAAAACTTTGTGGAGTTTGAATTCCTTTATCTATTTCGGCAAAATTATAATTAAATGTTTCACCAATTACAGTTGGCCCAATTCCCGGAGCTGCAGAGGATAGTGCTTCTATCATGTTGACTTTAGAAAAATCACCACCATTTGCTATTCCTTGCGATAAAGTATTTGTCGCTATGCCTGCTACAGCGCTTTCTAATGTTATTGACGCAATTGCCTCTAGTGCCAATGGTGCTAAAACAGGTGCTGCCAAAATCCCTACTACAGCAAGTGGCACTGCACAATTTGTTGATGGAGAAAAAGGATTAGGTTTACTTGTATCATAAGCAGGATTAAAATAACCATCCATAGCAGATTT
>NZ_NOXV01000232.1 GCF_002251835.1 Flavobacterium cyanobacteriorum | reverse complement strand
GTTTATGGTTATTTTTTTGCCGGGCAGCTGGTAGCCGTTGTTCTTTAGTGCGGCTGCAATACGATAGCTGCTTTCTTTTACGGCATTATCGGGCAGCCCTACCAGGTGGTATCCTACCCCTTTATCAATATTAACCTCTACGGTAATGGTTGTGGCCTCAACCCCAAACACGGCACTCCCGAAAACTTTTGTAAGCATGTAGTGATTTTTCAAACTCGAAATTTACAAATAAAAAACTTCTCTAATAGCTGCTTCCTTAGATATCGATTATTAAAAATTTTATATTGATTTTGTGGTTATATATCAACTTTTTATGTCAAATAAAATAAAATGAAAAACATTTCTTAAAGAAGCTAAATTCAATCTATGTATTGATTAAGTTTTTTTTAATTTATTTTGTTATGCATCTAGTCGACAAGTGCAGTTACAGCTTTCTTTTATCACATCTACCAGCTTCCGGAAGCCCCGCCGCCGCCGAAACCGCCGCCGCCGAAACCACCACCGAAACCGCCTCCTGAACTTCCACCGCCAAAACCGCCACCGCCACCGCCAAGGCCCCGGCCAAGGCTGCTAAGGATAATAATATCTGCCAGGTCGGAGCCGTCAAACCCCCGGCGTCTTCCCCCGGAGCCGCCACCTCCCCGCCGTGACAACACAGCGATTATAATGATAAAAACAATAATCAGGACAATTATAATTCCTGCTCCGGCCCCATCACCTGGTTGGCCTTCATTTTTATATTCTCCCGCCAAAGCCTGCATCATTGCCGTGGTTCCATTGTCTATGCCTTCATAAAAATTTCCTCTTTTAAACTGAGGTACAATTACTTCGTCTATAATCCTGTTTGAAACTGCATCACTTAATAAATGTTCGGTGCCATATCCCGTAGCTATGGCAACTTTCCTGTCGTCTTTAGCTACAAGCAGTAACACGCCATTATCAGCTTTCTCCTGCCCTATCCCCCACGAGTGCGCCAGGTCAACTTTAAACCTGTCGATATCATCACCCCCGGTTGTAGGAACTACCACTACAACAATTTGTATTGATGTAGTATCGGCATAACGGAGCAGTTTTTGCTCTATAGCCTGTTGCTTATCCTTCGCAAGTAATTGTGTATTAATTTCATAATAACTGGTTTGCAATGATGGCTTGGGCGGTATTTCTTGTGCCAGCACATGGATGCACAACAGCAGTAATGGCAGTAGGTACTTATTATTTATAGTCCTCATTAATTCCTGGAAATTTCGTTTGACAGTTCATCCTTATCATCATCTGCAAAAGGAAAATATTGTTTCAGGCGCTCACCGGCCCTCAGGATTCCCGCTACCAGCCCATCTTTGAAATGACGCCCCTTAAAGTGGCTTATGACTATATCCCTTGTACAATCCCAAAAATCCGGTTCTACGGCTTTATCTATACCTTCATCGCCTATAATAGCAAAAGAACGGTCCTGCACACCAACATAAAAAAGCACCCCATTACGTGATTGGGTGGCACTCATCCCTAAAAGATGAAAAACCTCCTTTGCTCTTTCGAGGGGAGGCTTTTCGGTATGGTTTTCAATATGTACCCTTATTTCGCCGGAAGTGTTTTTCTCTGCGGAAGCAATCGCGGCTACAATTTCCTGTTCCTCTTCGCGCGACAAAAATTCATTGGCTGTAGACATGGTTATTTCTTAAAGTCAAATTGTACATCAGGTGCTTTTTCTGCGCCTTCTTCTGCTTTGAAGCGCGCCATCTTCTCAAAGCCGAACAACCCAGCGAAAATATTGCTTGGGAAACGTTCGGTTTTAACTTCATAAGCGCTTGCCGCTTCATTATAGCGATCCCTCACCACGTTTATCCTGTTTTCAGTACCTTCAAGCTGTGCCTGGAGGTCACGGAAATTTTGGTTGGCTTTAAGGTCAGGGTAGCGTTCTACTGATACCAGAAGCCTGCTCAGTGCGCTACCGGCCGCAGTTTGTGCCTGCTGGAACTGCGCCAGCTGCTCCGGGGTTATATTAGAAGGGTCTACGGTTACCGCCGTAGCTTTAGACCGCGCTTCAATAACATCCGTAAGTGTACCGCGTTCAAAATCGGCAGCCCCCTGCACCGTTTTTACCAGGTTACCGATAAGGTCATTACGCCTCTGGTAGCTGCTTTCCACGTTGGCCCATGCTGTCCTGGCTTCTGCCCTTACACTGACAAGGCTGTTATAGGATGAAACTGCCCATATAGCAAGTATTACAATGATAACTACGGGTATAATCCATTTTCTCATTTCGTGTGTGTTTTAGAGTTCGTTTTTAATATTGATAAGTGTTGTTTTTAAAGCTTCTAATTTATGGATAATTTCGTATTTATCCAATGCTTTTTTCTGCGATTCCCTGAGGTATACCTTAGCGCCTTCCAGCGTGAAACCCCGCTCTTTCACCAGGTGGTAAATAAGCTGTAGGTTTTTTACATCTTCGGGTGTAAACATCCGGTTCCCCTTAGCATTCTTTTTTGGCTTAAGCACATCAAATTCCTTATCCCAAAACCGGATAAGGGAAGCGTTGACATTGAATGCCCTGGATAGTTCGCCAATACTGTAGTATCTTTTTTCAGGGAGGTCTAAATGCATTAGTCAAGCGATTGGTTTTCCTGGTTAGCTAATTTAGAAATTAAAATGTATTCTTTGGCAGAAATATTTCCATAATAGAAATTTATAGGGTTTATAGCCTCACCATTCTTATGCACTTCATAATGCAGGTGTGGCGCCTCGCTGCGGCCGGTACTCCCTACATAACCGATGATATCGCCACGCTTAACCCGCTGCCCGGGCCTTGCCTTAAAACGGCTCAGGTGTGCATAAAGGGTTTCGTAACCATAGCCGTGCCTTATGACAATGCGGTTGCCGTAGCCTGACATGCGGTTATCGGCAGCACTCACCACCCCGTCGCCGGTGGCATAAACAGGCGTGCCTGTCCGTGCGGAAAAGTCCATCCCGGCATGGAATTTACGTATTTTGGTAAATGGGTCGCTCCGGTACCCGAAACCCGATGCCACCTGCCTCAGGTCTTCATTCTTTACCGGTTGTATGGCCGGTATGGCTGCAAGCAGTTTTTCCTTAGCTTTAGCCAGTTTTGCAATCTCGTCAAGCGATTTTGACTGTACCACCAGTTCCTTTGATATGATGTCAAGCTTTTTAGTGGTATTAATAACGAGTTCAGAATTATTATACCCCTCCAGTTCCCTGTAGCGGTTTACCCCGCCAAACCCGGCCTTGCGCTGCTCTTCAGGAATTGGCGATGCGTTAAAGTACGTCCGGTAAATATTATTGTCCCGTTCCTCCACATCAGCAAGCACTTCGTTTACCTGTTCCATCCGCCGGTTCAGTATCTCGTAGTTTATTTTCAGGTTTTCTATCTCGCGGGCCTGGAGCTTATCTTTGGGTGTTTCAAAAAAAGGCGTATTTAAAAGCACCACAAAGCAAAGGAAGCCGAAAAGCGCCGAAGCCGCAAGGAAAAGAAGCGCAACACCAATTTTTTTCCTCCTGGTGTGCTTTATAACGCGATAGGCTAAGTTTTCTGCGTCATAGTAATATTTTACCTTCGCCATGTTCTAAATTATTCTATTTTTGCACCTTACATTATTAACACGTAAGGCCTGTAAATTTCAAAACGAACAAAGTTAACAAATGTTTCTCTTGCTCAGATGTTTTTTTAAATGTTATTGTTTCAGTCCTTATAATTGCCTTATTACCAAATAGATACATAGATGGCTTTGCTTACTAAAACATATCTTGATGAACTTACATATGAAATAGTAGGTGCTGCTATCGAAGTACATAAAGTAATGGGGAGAGGATTGTTAGAAAGCGTTTATCATCAATGCATCAAAGAAGAATTACAACATAGAAAAATAAATTTTTTAACAGAGATGCATATTCCTGTATCTTATAAAGGGAAAGTTTTAAATATTGATTTCCGGTGCGACTTATTTATCGAAAACTCAATTGTGGTTGAACTAAAATCCGAGCAAGCCTTCACTCCTGCGTTTGAAGCGCAGCTTCTAACCTATATGAAACTGCTACAGTCTCCAAAAGGGATTTTGATAAATTTTAATTGCTCAAATATTTTCAGAGAAGGTCAAAAAACGTTAGTCAACGAATATTTTAGCTCACTTCCACATAATTAAGCTATGTTCCTATGTGGTTATACAAATTAATAAAATAAAATAAAATAATATATTCTAAATATGAAATCCAGGGATATCAGGAAACAATTCTTAGATTTTTTTGAAGCTAAAGGCCACCTTATTGTGCCATCGGCGCCCATAGTTACCAAAGACGACCCAACACTAATGTTCAACAACTCAGGCATGGCGCAGTTCAAGGAATTTTTCCTGGGCAACGGCACGCCTAAAAGCAGGCGTATCGCTGACACCCAAAAGTGCCTCCGTGTTTCGGGCAAGCACAACGATTTGGAAGAAGTAGGTATTGATACCTACCACCACACCATGTTTGAGATGCTGGGCAACTGGAGCTTTGGCGACTATTTTAAGAAAGAAGCTATCCACTGGGCCTGGGAATTGCTTACCGAAGTGTACAAAATACCTAAAGACATCCTTTACGTTACTGTTTTTGAAGGCAGTATGGAAGAAAATGTACCTTTTGACCAGGAGGCCTGGGATATATGGAAAGGCCTTATTGGGGAAGAAAGGATGCTTTTGGGCAACAAAAAAGACAATTTCTGGGAAATGGGCGAGCAGGGGCCGTGTGGGCCGTGTAGTGAGATACATGTTGATATTCGTTCGTCGGAAGAAAAAGCAAAGATACCCGGCAAAGAACTGGTGAACCGTGATCATCCGCAGGTGGTTGAGATATGGAACAATGTTTTCATGGAGTTTAACCGCCGTGCTGACGGATCCCTGGAAAAACTCCCTGCCCGGCATGTTGATACCGGAATGGGCTTTGAGCGCCTGTGCATGGTATTGCAGGGTGTGCAGAGCAATTATGACACGGATGTCTTTTCGCCGCTTATCCAAAAAATCGAAAGTATTACCGGCGCCACATATACCATAAAAGCAGCTAACGACTCAGAGGAAAAAATCAACATCGCCATCCGCGTTATTGCTGACCATGTCCGTGCCGTGGCATTTTCTATTGCCGATGGGCAGTTGCCTTCAAACGGCGGGGCAGGTTATGTTATCCGCAGGATATTAAGGAGGGCTATCCGCTATGGCTTCACCTTCCTCAACAAAAAAGAGCCTTTTATAAACGAACTGGTAGCAGTACTGGCAGACCAGATGGGCGATTTCTTCCCGGAGATAAGGACACAGCAGAGCCTTGTAACTAATGTTATTAAGGAAGAAGAAACTTCATTCCTGCGTACGCTTGAGCAGGGGCTCCAGCTGCTTGAGAATATTATTACAGAGGCAAAAGATAAGACTGTTTCAGGCCAAAAGGCATTTGAATTATATGATACTTTCGGCTTTCCGATAGACCTCACTGCACTGATACTGCGAGAAAGGGGGCTGAACCTTGATGAAGCAGGCTTTGAAGCCGCCATGCAGGAGCAAAAGTCCCGTTCACGGGCCGCATCAGAGGTGTCAACAGATGACTGGACAATTCTTGCTGAAGGTGCTGGTGAAACCTTTGTAGGCTATGATCAGACGGAGAATGAAGTAAAAATTACCCGCTACCGTAAAGTAGATTCTAAAAAAGACGGCCTGTTATACCAGATTGTGCTGGACAACACGCCTTTTTACCCTGAAGGCGGCGGCCAGGTAGGCGATAAAGGGGTACTGGTTTCAGCTAACGATACTATTGAAATTATAGATACCAAAAAGGAGAACAACCTTATCCTGCACATGGCTAAAAAGCTGCCCAGTAATATTAACGCAACTTTTACGGCCAGGGTTAACGAAAAACTCCGTAGCGACTCAGCCAGCAACCACTCGGCTACGCACCTGCTGCATCAGGCGCTGCGTATAATATTAGGTACGCATGTAGAGCAAAAAGGATCATTGGTAAGCCCTAACTACCTGCGTTTTGACTTCTCGCACTTTGCCAAAGTAACAGATGAGGAGCTAAAGCAGGTGGAAGATTTTGTAAACGAAAGGATACAGGAGCATCTTCCGCTTGTGGAGCGCAGGAACATACCTTTCCGGCAGGCGGTAGAGGAAGGCGCCATGGCCTTATTTGGCGAAAAATATGGTGATACGGTGCGCGCCATCAGGTTTGGTGACAGCATAGAACTTTGCGGGGGCATACATGTGAGGAACACGGCTGATATCTGGTATTTTAAAATAGTAAGCGAAAGTGCTGTGGCAGCGGGCATACGCCGTATTGAGGCTATTACCGATGAAGCTGTAAAAGAATATTTTGCAAAACAGGAGCAGGCCCTTGGGGAGATAAACAGCATCCTTAAAAACCCGCAGGATACCATCAAAGCGGTAGTATCATTACAAGACGAGAATGCTAAGCTTAAAAAACAGCTTGAACAGCTGCTGAAAGATAAAGCAAAAAACCTACGCAACGAACTGGCAAAAGAACTTAAGGAGATAAATGGCGTGCAATTTTTAGCAAAACAGGTAGACCTTGACCCCGCAGGCGCCAAAGACCTGGCTTATGAACTGGGCAGCCTGGATACCAACCTGTTTATAGTGCTCGCTACAGCCGCTGAAGGCAAACCGATGCTTACCTGTTATATCTCCAAAGAGCTTGTGGCCGGGAAAGGCCTGAATGCAGGGCAGGTAGTACGTGAACTCGGTAAGTATATTCAGGGCGGCGGCGGCGGGCAGCCCTTCTTTGCCACAGCAGGAGGTAAAGATGTAAACGGTATCAATGAAGCCTTAGGGGCGGCAGTAGAGTTTATTAAGTAATAGCTCGCAAAGACAGAAAAACGCGAAAAATTTATGACTGAAAATGAGCTTTCAAAAGTAATTGTTGATACCTGTTACCACATTCACGTTACACTTGGCCCGGGCTTATTAGAATCTGTGTATGAAGCTATACTATATTATGAACTCGTAAAACAAGGATTAAAAGTAGACCGACAAAAACCATTACCTCTTGTGTGGGATGATTTAAAAATGGACGTCGGTTACAGGGCGGATTTAATTGTGGAGGATAAAGTATTGATTGAGATTAAATCAGTTGAACAAATAGCCCCTGTACACCCTAAGCAAGTATTAACTTATTTAAAGATTTCAGGCTGCAAACTTGGCTTATTAATCAATTTTAATGAGCCTCTTATAAAAACAGGAATAACCAGAGTTGTCAATAATTTATAACCTGGCGCCTTAGCGTCTTTGCGAGAAATAACTATGCAATTCACAACCCAGATACCCATACTGCCAGGTAATCAGCCCATTGATTATAATTCGCGTGTGGTGTGCCTGGGTTCTTGTTTTGCGGTAAACATAGGGCAAAAGTTTGACTACTTTAAATTCAGGAACATTACCAACCCGTTTGGCATCCTGTTCAGCCCGGCGGCACTTGAAAAATTTATCGGCTTCGCAGTAAACCAAAAAGAATTTACGGAAGCCGATATTTTTTTTCATAATGAACGCTGGCATTGTTTTGATGCCCACAGCGAACTGAGCCATCCTGATAAAGAAACACTACTGGCAAACCTTACTACGGCTACAGCAGAAACCAATGAGGCCCTGCAACATGCAACACACCTTATTATTACACTGGGCACAGCATGGGTGTACCGGCACATAGGCACAGGCGCCCTTGTAGCGAATTGCCATAAGGTGCCACAAAAGGAATTCACCAAAGAATTATTGCCCGTAGTTTCCATAAAGCAAAGCCTTCTTAATATAGTTACCCTGATAGCGGACATAAATCCTGAAGCGCATGTAACCTTTACCATATCCCCCGTGCGCCATATAAAAGATGGTTTTATTGAGAACCAGCGCAGCAAAGCCAATCTTATCGCCGCGTTACACGAGCTATTGTTGACTGTCAACTGTCAACTGTCAAGTGACTACTTTCCTTCTTACGAAATAATGATGGATGAGCTTCGTGATTACCGCTTTTACGCAGAAGATATGATCCATCCTAACCAGGTTGCCATTGATTATATATGGGAACGGTTTACAGAGGCGTGTATAGCACCCGGTGCGCACCATACAATGCAGCAGGTAGATTCGGTGCAAAAAGGGCTCAGGCACCGCCCCTTCAATGCCCATTCCGCAGCGTATGAGGCATTCCGGGCGGATCTTGAGCATAAAATGGCAGCGCTACAGCGGCGTTTCCCTCATATCTGTTTTTAAAGTATCAAAACCTATTTACCAAAGTGGCGCAGCCAAAAATGTTGATTTTGTACAACGGCGCTTTGGCTTAGCCCTGGTGGGAGCGGCATCCTCCCGCCGCCGCGCTTATGGCGGGGGGAGATATAGCGGACAACAGGAACGAAGCCTTGTAGAATGCGCTAAGGCTACTGCTCCTGATAATGATTATGACGATGGAAGGCCTGCCGTGTGCCCTGCCGGAAGCATTATTATCATTTTGTAAAATAAACCATGGTATTTATTGTTTTGCGGAGAGTTTTTTACCTTTGGCAAAATTCAGTTCATGGACAGGAGAAAATTTTTCAGGAACGGGTCGCTGTTTACCCTCGGCGCTACGCTATTAAACCCTTTTGAAAGCAGGGCTTTACTTCCGGCCACGGGGGAAGCCTATAAAAATAAAAAAGCAAAGAACATAATTTTCCTGGTAAGCGATGGTATGAGCAGCGGCACGCTGAACATGGCGGACCTGTACCTGAGCCGGAAAACGGGGAAAGGATCTAACTGGCTGCAGCTTTATAAAGACCAGCGGGTGAGCAGGGCGCTCATGGATACGGCTTCGGCAAATTCTGTTGTTACCGATTCATCGGCAGGAAGTTCTGCCTGGGGTGGCGGTGTACGCGTAAATAATGGTTCGCTTAATGTAGGGCCAAGCGGGGAGAAATACCTCCCTATCTGGCAAAAGTTTAAAAAAGCGGGAAAAATGGCAGGCTGTGTAACAACAGTGCCTGTTACCCATGCTACGCCGGCCGGATTCTGTGTGAATAACAACAGCCGTGGTGCGCAGGAAGAAATAGCCGAAGAGTATCATGCCATAGGTTTTGACGTGATGATGGGCGGCGGCAATAATTATTTTAGCGCTGCGGTACGGAAAGATAAAAAAGACGTTTATGCGGCCTACAAAGCCAAAGGATGGCAGGTAGTGCGCAACAGGAACGAAATGATGGCTGCCGACAATAACAAACCCCTACTGGGTGTTTTTGCTGATGATGCACTACCCTATTCTATTGACAGGCGCAGCAGCAGGGAACTGACTGACACCACCCCTACCCTGGCCGAAATGACCGGCAAGGCAATAGACAGGATGAAAGGGCACAAAAACGGTTTTGTACTGCAGGTGGAGGCCGGTAAAGTAGACTGGGGTGCGCATGCCAATGATATCGCTGCCGTATTATATGACCAGGTAGCTTTTGATGAGGCCATTAAAGTGGCTGTTGATTTTGCCGAAAAAGATAAAGAAACACTTGTTATTATAACTACTGACCATGGTAATGCCAATCCCGGGATTATTTATGGCAGGGATGCCAATGCCAATTTTGACAGCATACAAAACTATACCCACACCAACGAATGGATACTGAACCAGGTAAAGCCAGGCTCAACAGTGGCCCAGGTACGTGAAATGATAAGCAGTGCCAATGGCGCGCCTGTTTCGGAAGAAAACGCAAAAGTTATATTAAGCTACTACGACGGGCTACAAAAAGAAGAAGGCCTTTATAATTATAAAAAGTTGCCTTTCAGGGCTTTTGCCGAAATGCAGAAAGCCACAAACTCGGTAGGATGGATCAGTATGGACCATTCGGCGGATTATGTGGAGCTGGCCATGTTTGGCCCCGGGAGCGAATTGCTGAAACCTTTTGTAAAAAATACCGACCTGCACTACCTGATGCTTCAGGCCGCGGAAGTGGAAAATAAATTTTAAATGAAAATCCCCATCAGGCTGACGGGGATTTTTGTTATGCTTTAGTGGCAGGCGCATTAAGCTTCTGGCTTAGCTCAAGCGATATGGCTGAACGTTCCATTTTGAGTTTGCCGGCCATGGTTTCAATAACCACAGTGTCATCAGCCAGTTCGGCAATCCTGCCATGGATGCCGCTTTTGGTAATGATCCTGTCGCCTGTCTTGAGGTTCTTTTCAAATTCTTTTTCTTTCTTTACTCTTTTTTGTTGCGGTAGTATCATGAAAAAATACATCACAACCAAAATTAAAATAAAAGGTAAAAACTGTTGTAACTGTTCCATTTTTTAGTGTGCTGGTGCAGGAATGGCAGCGCCGCCTGCTTTAGGTGTAACATTTGCTTTAAAGTTCAGCGTTTCATTGCCTTTCTCCGTATTCATGGTTACGGTTATGGTTTTTTGCTGCATTCCCGGTTTGCCAGACGAATCAAAAACGGCTTTAATTTCTCCGGTACCGCCCGGTTTTACAGGGGTTTGTGTGTAGCTTGGCACCGTACAGCCGCAGCTGGCCTTAGCGCTTGTAACAACAAGGTCGGCATCGCCGGTGTTCGTAAATTTATACACATGCTCTACTTTGTCCCCTTCCTTGATGGTACCAAAGTCATGGTCGGTGCTTTCAAACTTGATAACAGGCTTTTTACCTGAATTAACATAGGCCATTTCGGCTTTTTTGGCGGTTTCATCATCAATACGCGTGGCTGCGTTCTCTTTGCATGAAACTGCAACCAGTACAGATGCTACGGCAAGCATAGCTACAGATTTTTTTATCATAATTTTTCTGTTTTTGTTTTACATTAAACCTCTTCCTGTTTTAACCAGTTTATTTGAATTTTGGTATTCCCTGACAAGATTATCAAGGATACCGTTTATAAAAATACTGCTTTTTGGTGTTGAATATTCCTTGGCCAGTTCCAGGTACTCATTGATGGTAACTTTTACGGGGATAGACGGAAATTTAAGAAATTCGCAAATAGCCATTTTTAATAGTATCGCATCAATTTCGGCAATACGGTCTGCATCCCAGTTTGGGGTTTTGTCAATAAATTCTTTGGCAAGCTCTACTTCATTAAGTACTGTTTTCCTGAACAGGCTCTTCACAAAATCTTTATCATCAATATCCTTATACAATTTAGGCACAGCAAAGGCATCCTTTCCCTCCGGCTGCAGCTGCTTAAGCTGCTTTATGATAATGGTGTTCACCAAAGGTATATCGTCAACCCAGGTAAGCTTGTGGTCTTCAAGGTAATCATACAGTTTTTCATTGGGCGCTATAACTTCGGTAAACAGGTCATGCACAAAACGGCGGTCTTCTTCAAAATTATTTTCCCTGTTGTGCATGTAGTTTTTGTACACATTGCTTTCTTTTACGGCCTCAAGTAATATGAGGATATAATCGTCATTATGCTTCCAGTTGTTTATTTTGCGCTCCTCAAGCGCTATGCTTAGAGAATTATTATCAGAAAGCAGGCGGAGTACTTTGTTGTTTATGAATTTCCTGTTGGGATTCCGCTCTTCAGGCGTAGCCAGGTGCTTCCTGCGTGATTTTTCTATAAAATCTTCCTCGCTGTTGCGCAGTTCTACCATGGCTGATACCATGATAAGGTACAGGTCAAGGATGTTATCAATACTCTGGAACAGGAACTTCTCTTCTTTTTCCAGGTTATCGGAATTGTTTTGATGCATGGCGTAGATAGACTGCATCACCTTAACTCGAATATGTCTTCTGTTTAACATCCGGCTGTAAGAACTTTTGAAATTAGCATGGCGAAAGAAATCAATTCTTTCGCCACGCAAAATTAGCAATTATATTGTAAGCAGAAATTATTTAGCCATTTCTTTTTTCCTGTCGGCAATGCGCTTTTCGGCTATTGACATGGCAGCCTGGTGGGTAGTAACACCGTTAGCATCGGCAAAACTAAAAATCTCCAGGGTAGTGTTGTATATATTTTCCGTCCTTTTCAGGGCTTCATCCTTGCCATATTTTACAATTTCGCCGTATACATTTATTATACCTCCGGCATTGATGAGGAAATCAGGGGCATATAAAATACCTTTTTCCTGAAGCATTTTTCCGTGCACGGCTTCATTGGCCAGCTGGTTGTTGGCAGCGCCGGCAATAACTTTGGCTTTGAGCCTTTCAATAGTATCGCCATTGATTGTTGCACCGAGGGCGCAGGGAGCATATATATCAACATCAGCGCTGTAAAGGTCATCGCCGCGGAATATCTGTGCGCCGTATCTGGCGGCTACCTCCTGCATCCTTACTTCATTGATGTCAGATATCTGTACCATGGCGCCTTCTTTGGTGAGGTAGTCAATAAGGGTTTCGCCTACATGGCCGGTTCCCTGCACCAGTATTTTTTTACCTTCAAGCCTGTCAGACCCGAATTTATATTTAGCAGCCGCTTTCATACCCATATACACGCCATAGGCAGTAACCGGCGAAGGATTGCCCGAGCCGCCTTTTGCTTCAGATATTCCCGTAACATGAGGCGTTACATCCCTGATAATGTCCATGTCCGGTGTAGTGGTGCCCACATCCTCGGCAGTAATATACTTACCGCTCAGTGAATGGATGAACTCACCGAATTTACGCATCATTTCAGGGGTTTTCTCCGTCCTGGCATCACCTATGATAACAGCTTTCCCCCCACCAAGGTTCAAACCTGAAATAGCTGATTTGTAAGTCATCCCCCTTGATAGCCTTAAAACATCATTTAAAGCTTCCCACTCATTAGCATATTTCCACATCCTTGTACCTCCAAGCGCCGGCCCTAAAACCGTATTATGAATACCGATTATTGCTTTTAAACCAGTATCTTTGTCATGGCAAAAAACGATTTGCTCATGTTCATTAAATGAAGCCTGGCCAAAAACAGGATCAGCCTTGGTAAGTTCATCAGCTTTAATAACTTCTGTTATCATAATAAAACATTTAAATTGAAAATTATTCAAAAACGAAATACAAAAATACACTTATAATTAAAATGAGGCAAAATATATAATTGATTTTAATGATTTTTCAATAAAACACATAAAACCAACTACATTTTAAAAGGCTATAAAGTGTATGGTTTTAACATCTATGCCTAAATTTTATTTCCTACATAAATTATAACATGAAAGAACTTCAATATTTAAACAAATATTTTATAAAATATAAATTTCAATTTCTTTTAGGGATTTTGATTACGGTAGCGGCCCAGATTTTTTCATTATTTGCGCCTGAACTGATACGGGAATCGATACAATCCATAGAAAAATTTTTTAAACAGGATAATGTCCCCGCAGAGGTTATCAAAACACAGCTCATTAATAACATGTGGCTTATTATTGCCACTACGCTTATTGCCGGTGTGCTCACATTCCTTATGCGGCAGACGCTCATAGTCATGTCGCGCCACATTGAATTTGACCTTAAAAATGAAATTTTCAGGCATTATGAACGGTTATCGCAAAACTTTTATAAAAGGAACCGCACAGGCGACCTTATGAACCGCATCAGCGAAGATGTAAACAAAGTGAGGCAGTACGTGGGGCCTGCAATTATGTATTCGCTCAATACAATTGTGCGGTTTGTGGTAGTAATCACGCACATGCTCATTATTTCAAAAGAGCTTACGCTATACACACTGCTGCCGCTTCCTGTACTGGCCTTCAGCATATTTAAGATAAGTACCGAAATAAACCGGAGGAGTACCCTGTACCAGCAAAACCTTTCAAAGCTGTCCACGTTTACCCAGGAAATGTTTTCAGGCATAAGGGTAATTAAAGCCTATGCGCTGGAAAAGCAAAAGCAGGATGATTTTACTACTTTATCTAGGGATAGTGTGGCAAAAAACATGAGCCTGGCAAGGGTAAATGCCCTCTTCGGGCCGCTGATGATACTCCTTATCGGGATAAGCAACCTTGTTGTGGTTTATGTTGGCGGGATGATGTATGTGAACGGGAGTATTGACAGCCTGGGCGTTATAGCACAGTTTATCCTGTACATCAACATGCTGACATGGCCCGTAGCTTCGCTGGGCTGGATATCATCAATGGTGCAGGAGGCAGAGGCCTCACAGGCACGGATTAATGAGTTCCTGAAAACTGACCCTGAAATAAAAAATACTGCTGAGACACATACGGCGGTACTTGGCCATATCGAATTTGACCATGTAACTTTCACGTATGAAGATACGAACATAACCGCACTTAAAAATATATCCTTCAAAGTTAAAAAAGGGGAAACCCTTGCTATACTGGGGCGGACAGGCTCAGGAAAATCAACAGTACTATCACTCATAAGCAGGCTTTATGATGCAGAAGAAGGCGCTGTACTCATTGACGGGGAGGATGTAAGGAAAGTAAACCTGAATGACCTGCGCAACAGCATAGGATTTGTACCCCAGGATGCATTCCTGTTTAGTGATACTATTAAAAACAATATCAAATTTGGTAATGAGGAAGCTACTGACGCGGAAGTAACCGAAGCCGCAAAAAAAGCGGCGGTGCATGATAATATAACAGCCTTTAATAAGCAATATGAAACCATTCTGGGCGAAAGGGGCATAACACTATCCGGAGGGCAGAAGCAGCGGGTATCTATAGCGCGGGCGCTGATTAAAGATGCCCCGGTATTGTTGCTGGATGACTGCCTCTCTGCTGTAGATACTGAAACCGAAGAAGCCATTTTAAATAACCTGCTGGAATTTTGCAGGGACAAAACCACTATTATAGTAAGCCACAGGGTATCATCAGCCAAAAATGCTGACAGGATAATAATACTTGATGAAGGCGAAATAATACAGCAAGGCACTCATAACCAGCTTGTAAATGAGGCAGGGTATTACAAAGAATTATACCTTAAACAACTTTCTGAAAAAGAATTGCTGTAATTTTTTGCATTATTTAGTTTTTTTTTGGATTTTTGATTGCAACAAAATCATAACAAAAGACGGAAGATTATGAAAGAAAATGACATGCTGGAAAAGGAAGAGATCTTTTCTAAAGTTTTAAGGGCAGGAAGAAGGACATACTTCTTTGATGTAAGGGCAACAAAAGCTGATGATTATTACATCACTATTACTGAAAGCAAGAAATTTACAGAAGAAGATGGTTCTTTCCATTTCAAAAAACACAAAATCTATTTATACAAGGAAGATTTTGTTGCATTTAAAGAAATACTTACCGAAATGACTGATTATGTCCTTGAAAATAAAGGTGAAGAGGTAATTTCTGAAAGGCACCAGAAAGATTTCAGGAAATTTTTTGGTGAGAAAGGTGAAGAAGCTGTTACTACCGAAAGCTTTACCGATGTAGATTTTGATGATATTTAATAACTTTCTTGAAAAAAATATGGACCCGGAATTTTCCGGGTTTTTCTTTTCAGGGAATGCCCAGGCTATTCCCTACCTTAAAATCAGGTGAAAGCAGTACCCTATCACCCGCCTGCCTGTCATGCCGCCCGGTAACCCAGGCGCAATCATAAAATTGCCAATCTGTTGTTGAGTGAAAAAAATTCACTACAGTAATATCTGCGGGCGGCCATGGCATTCTATTTTATACCTTCTTGTGATTAGTGCCAATGGCGTAAATATCCTTTTTCCGTCCGTAAAATCTATTGTGAGCTTGGAAACCTTTTGCAGTATCCTGGGCAAATCCTCTGGCTGACATTGGCTCAGGGCGCAATTCATTTTTTTTAATTTCCCTGTAAGGGTAGCATGTGTCCGCTATGATACTATAACCGTGTATGCGGCACGGAAGGCTACACCCGAAAAATAAAATATTACAGCAAATTAATATATATAATACAGGGTTCACCTGTGCCGCACCGGCCGGTGCAGAGAATCTGTTGCAGCTACCCGATGTAAGTCATTTAATTCCCTTTGGGTTACAGTTGATTGACCGGCAGCATCGGGGGCAGATCCCGAGAGCAGTGGAAAACTGCCCAGTGAGGCAAGGGTAAAACTCCACACCAGCAGCAATAGAAAAAGTATAAGAAGGCCTTTCATAGCAGGATTTTTTTAGATACAATACAAATTTAAGTTGTATTGTTTTGTAATTATTTAAACCTGAATTATGATACTATGAAATTATTGTAAAATAGCAATCACTATAAAGTTGATATTTTATCAGAAGTATGTGAGGCAGGCTATTTCTAAAAGCCGTGAAGGCCGCACTGCCGTTTAAGGCCAGCCCCGACGGNTTTAAGTTGTATTGTTTTGTAATTATTTAAACCTGAATTATGATACTATGAAATTATTGTAAAATAGCAATCACTATAAAGTTGATATTTTATCAGAAGTATGTGAGGCAGGCTATTTCTAAAAGCCGTGAAGGCCGCACTGCCGTTTAAGGCCAGCCCCGACGGAAGCGGCATCCTCCCCGCCGCCGCGCTTATGGCGGCGGGGAGATACAGCGGACGGCGGGACCGGCGCCTGCAAAAGTGCGCTTAGCCGACTGCTCCAGATAAATGGTATTACTGCCAAAGGAAAAAAGTCCCTGGGATGATTTTATAGCTGCCGTCCAAGAACCTGATGAATATCATTTTTCGGGTGAAGCCACTATCTTACTTTTGGCTTAAAACTTCAACGCGATGGATAATTCACTGATTCAGAAGTATAATGTCCCCGGGCCGCGCTATACCAGCTACCCGACGGTACCCTACTGGGATGAGGAAAACTTCACCCTGAAAAAATGGAAAAGTTCGCTCCTGCACTCCTTTAACGAAAGCAATTGCCAGGGCATAAGCCTGTACATACACCTGCCTTTTTGTGAGAGTATGTGTACCTTCTGCGGCTGCAATAAGCGCATTACCAAAAGGCATGACGTAGAAAAAACCTATATAAATGCTATACTGAAAGAGTGGGCAATATACAGGGGCATCCTCCCGGTAAGGCCACGGATAAAAGAACTGCACCTTGGTGGTGGTACACCTACTTTTTTTAGCGCTGAAAACCTTGAACTGCTCATCAAAGGCATATTTGAGCTTGCCGATGTGGCGCCCGGATATGAATTTGGGTTTGAAGGGCATCCTAACAATACAACGCGTGAACACCTTCAAACACTGTATAATCTGGGATTCAGGAGGGTTAGCTTCGGTGTCCAGGATTATAGCCCGGAGGTGCAGAAAGCGATTAACCGGATACAGCCCTTTCAAAATGTAGCCAAAGTAACCCTCTGGGCAAGGGAAGCAGGCTTTACTTCGATAAGCCACGACCTGGTTTTCGGGCTGCCTTTCCAGTCATTAGAGAATATGGCAGACACGATTGAAAAAACCCGGTCACTTACGCCGGACCGCATTTCGTTTTACAGTTATGCCCATGTACCCTGGATAAAAGGCAGCGGGCAGCGTGGCTTTGATGAAAATAATTTACCGAAAGATGAAGAGAAAAGGAAATTATATGAAGCAGGCAAAACAATCCTTGCAGAAAAAGGTTACCATGAAATAGGCATGGACCATTTTGCTCTTGAAAACGATACCATGTACAGGGCGTACAGGGAAGGGAAACTGCACCGCAACTTTATGGGCTATACCGCTACAAAAACACAATTGATGATTGGCCTGGGGGTATCATCTATCAGTGACAGCTGGTACAGCTTTGCCCAAAACGAAAAGAATCTGGAAGATTATTATAAACGGCTTGATAACAATGAACTCCCAGTTTTCAGGGGGCACATGCTTGATGAGGAAGACCTTGTGATACGGAAACATATACTGAACCTGATGTGCCGTTTTGAGACATCGTGGGCTGAGAGCGGCTCATTTTTTCCTACATTACCGGATGTACTGGACAGTTTGCAGGAAATGGCACAGGACGGGCTTATAGAAATAAACAGGCACAGCGTGTATGTAACAGAAAAGGGACACCCTTTTGTGAGGAACATCTGCATGGCATTTGACATGCGAATGAAGCGGAAGACACCTGAAAACAAATTGTTTTCAATGACTATATAGAAATCAGAAAAGCCTCCTTACCGGGAGGCTTTTCACATCAAACAACTAAAACTAATACAATTACCTGCAGTGAGGCTGCTCTGTGATATACAAGCTCATGGCCCCGGGAGAAACAAAGGGTACATTAAGCCCAAGCCCGCGCACTACAAATAATATTCCTATAAAAGCAGCAGCATAGGGCACTGCTTTGGCCAACCTGCCCCGCATACTGGTCTTTAAAAATCCTGTCATATAAACAACCGCGCTCATTAAAGGTATGGTTCCCACGCCGTAAAGCATCATGTAGGTGGCGCCCAGGGCCGCACTTTGCATGGCTACAGCGCCAAACAAAGCAGCATATACAAGCCCGCAGGGCAAATAACCATTCAGCAGCCCCGCTATAAAAAGCGCCTTGTTCCCCCTGGCCCGGAACTGGTTGCCAAGGTTTGCCTTAATAGAGCTTATAGCCTTGTATACCGGTTTTGAAAAATTATAGCCGGCAATTACCTTTTCAGGTACCAGGGCTATTACTATTATTAAAAGGCCTGCTGTTAAAGAAAGCTGTTGCTGTAATCCCGCCAGGTATAACCCTTTGCCCAGTGTGCCAAACAAAAGTCCTAGCGAACCATAGGCAATCATTCGGCCGATGTGGTAGAGCAGTATCTGGCAAGCCCTTTTTGCCGGGCTATTCCTGTCTACCGGGAGCATCATGGCTATAGGCCCACACATGCCTATACAGTGCAGGCTGGATACTAATCCTAATAAAAGCGCGGAATAAAGCATAATATTGACTATTGGCTATTGATTATTGGCTATTGGCTATTGGCTATTGGCTATTGACTATTGGCTATTG
>NZ_NOXV01000265.1 GCF_002251835.1 Flavobacterium cyanobacteriorum | reverse complement strand
CCAGGCGCAGCTCACGGTATTGAACGTAGCCGTCTCATAGCACGCTAGGGACGGCTGAACCGGCGCAGCATTATTTGTTAATGTTAGAGGATTACTACTAACACTACAAACACCATTAACAACAGTCCAAGTTAATGTTGCTGAACCTGACTCAGGAACTATGACTGAGGTAGCCGGATCATTTGGATTAGTTATTGTAGCAGAACCGCTCACTACGCTCCAAGTTCCTGTGCCCGCGGCCGGAGCATTTTGGGTCATTATAAAAGTATCATTGGCACACTGAGTCTGATCCGGTTGATCCAGAATAACAGGAAGTTCATATATTATGAAAGGAGTAGTGACTGTTAAATTAGGATATGCTGAATTACTAAAAGTATATGTAATAATATAAGAACCTGGCTGGCTATTAGCTACATCTATCTGTCCAGTAGATGGATTGATTATGAGATTTGGAGAATTGGAACTAAAAGAAGAAGATGTAATATCCCCGGTGGTGGTTAAAGTTACATCAGCAACAGTATCGGTTTCACAAACATCTGTATAATCAATGATAGCGGTAGGTGGTAAATTTAGAAGAATTGTCCGTTGCCCAACATTATTACTCCGAACAGCCTCAGAAACCTGAAAGTTGATATCTGCCTCAACCTTAACCAAAATATAGCCCTGATTTATATCATTTTGTGTGATAGTGTAATCAACGGTTGACAGCCAGGAGTCCTGACTAACCGGGCCGGGAGGGAGCCCGGCGGCTGAAATAATATCACCTAATTGATTTTGTGTGCCATCAGGATTTACAATAGATATTTTAATGTTAAAAGGGCCTGATGAAACGGGGTTATTATTTCTGATGGAGGTTTTTATTTTAACAATATCACCTAAAGCAGGAACTGAAATGGGTTCAGGTATAATCTGTGAAGAAATAACCTCTAAGTCCGGAACATCATTAATAAACTGGAGATAAATAGCCCCTGTATTATTTTCGTTATATTCACAATAATCTCCAATACCACCCGTATCATCATAATCAACATCGACATAAATAACCTGAGTCCCTGTACCTGAAACTGTTTGTGTAACAGTAATGGGGATGCCTGTTGATGCCTGAAAAGTAGGTACTATATTAGAAAAAATTACATTATCATTATATCTTAGTCTGTATTTAACATTTGTAGCCGGTTTGTTTCCATTATTGCTGATTTGGGTAACGAAACTATTTGTTGACCCAGGATATACCAAATAAGGATTTTGCTGACTTCCCAGAGACGGCCATCCTAAACCTGCATTAAAGTCAATTCCTACTGATTGTGAAATTGCATTATCATATTCAATATTTTCTGTAATGACATTGGATAAATCAGCAACGAATGAATAATAGATAGGACATTCACTACTACAGGTATAATCAATAGAATTAAAGCTCAGCAGTTGGTTTATTGCCATGCTATTGACAATTTGAGGAGGCCCTAACGGAACACTTGTATTACTGGTATGAGCATAAAACTGTACCTGAAAAGGTGTGGTAATATCTATCTCGCTATCATTTACGATTGTTGCCGAAAAATTAATGGTTGAGCCTGCCCCGTAATTAATGTCTGATATATTTAAAGAAAGTGCCTTAATATTAATAAATGGATCCGGAAGTACCCTGCAAAATTCAAAACTTGCAGTATTATTATTTTCATTATATTCATCAATTAGGTTCGGGTCATCAATTTTTAAAAGAAAAAATCTGCACCCTAATGGCATATTAGGGTAGGTATGGGTAATTGATGGCTTTGGATCCACGGCAAACAAGCCGGCGGGAACATCATATTCCTGTAAAAATACAGCAGTAGATTCGTCAGTGCCATCATATTCGTAAACCCTGATTTTAAAAGCTCCTGCCGGGACGCATGAACTAAAATTTTCGTAAGGGAATGTAAATGATTCACCAGTTGATATTATCCCCAGACGTCCGTCAGGTAAAGTATAGGCATAAATAGGAGGGTAAATTCTTAAATCAGGTAAAGAATTTTCTGTTGTAAAGGGAAGCGGATAATTTTCAGTAACCTCAACTCCGGGATTAGAAGGTGTATATGTAAGGACAGCAGTAAAATTATTATTGGAATAAGCCGGAGTATTGTTTACAATTGTAGTGGAGAAATTAAACGATTCTCCATGATTCACAGACGGATAATTTCGCTGATCAACCAATACCCCATTTAAATATATTTTAATACTGACATTAGTCATATCAATATGTTCCCTGTTTACAAATACATTGTCCTGATCAAAATAATCTATATAGGCATCATTATAAAAATTAGCTGTATAAGTAATTGGATAATTCTGCGCCGGACAAGCGTATTGGAAGAACCGGAAACCTCCATAAGCGGATTGCCTTAGCAAACACGGCTTCACAAAGCTGCTTTGTACAGTCTGGCTATTTACAACAAAGTCCGTAACAAAAAGGCTAAAAGGAATGGGGGTATCACACGGGAAAGTAGCACAATTAGTCTGTACCTGCCAACAATTTGCCAGTTGATAAACAGCAGTAAAATAACCGGAACTGTTTGTATTGACAATTACATTATATATTTGAGAAGGGTCAAAAGGATTCTGAATATTAATCTGAACTTCAGCTCCTGAAGTAGCTATGCCTGTGTCATATGATGCAAGCCCCGTTATTATTATGGTTGATGTATTATTAGAAGAATTACCTAAAGATGCGTTCAGGTTTGAAATCAAAATCTCAGGTACGTCCCTATCTACCGGAATGAGCCTGTTTGCAACATTATTTATCCTGTTATAATCCTGCAATTCAAAATCTTCATCAATAACTACTCTTGCGGTGTACAGGCCTGCGGTTGGGAACTGAAAAGTACCAAAATCAACTTCCCTGACACCGAGCGGATTGATACCTCCTGTGACAAGCACGGTTGAATAAAGCGTTTGTGTGGTTCCGTTTAAAATATACAGTTTTACTTTAAAATTAGAGGTTGCTGCGAAAACGGAACCGTTATGGATAGTGGCTTTTATATTACAATTCTGATTTACGCCCAGAAGATCTCCAGGTATTCCGGTGGGAGTTGGACGTATATCGCCGGCATACACAAATAAATCGAGCCCTTCTTCATACACATCCGGGCCATCTTTATAAGGAGTAGGTTCGTTTAATAATGAATAACTGTTACCGTTTACATCAGTTACGGTAAATTTGTATTTATACAATGTCCCTAACTCTAATGAAGTAGAAAAAATAAATGTCTCTCCATTTACCCAATCAGTACCTGTACCAATCTGATTCATGGAATATTCCCCCTCTCCCGGCCCAAAAATCACCTGGTTGCCGTTTTTATCAATGCTTACTTTAGGAAAGCCAGGGGCAGGCGCCACTCCACTGGAATTGGTATATTTTACTTTATATGTATATATCTGGGTAACAACGCCAACCGTGGGGCTTACCCCATCAGTGCCATTATAGGGAGCTTCAGTTACATAAGACAAAACCGGGCCGGGTGCGTTGTTAAACCCATACCCCTGTACATTAACCTGTAAACCTGCAAGATTAGGAGTTGTGGTATTAAATGTAAATATACCATTTGTATTTCCAACTGCATTTGGTGAAAAAGTGGCTGTGATATTTATAGACTGCCCTACCGGGATTGTGGTTGCAGATGTTGTCGCTGAAAAAACACCGGGATTGTTTGAAACTATATTCCCTACATCAATAGGAATGTTACCCAGGTTGGCTACCGTAAAAGTAAAGGGAACAGAAGAACCTATAGCTACACTTCCAAAATTATAGGCCGTGGGATTGATTGTCCATGCCGGAAACTGATTGGTTCCTGATCCTGATAAATTGATAACGAATGTACCGATAGTAGTATTTAAAGTTAATGATGCCGACTGGAAAGTTGTACTAACAGGTGAAAACTGAACACTGAATGGGTATGACTGAGTGGAAGTAAGTGTTAATGGCGTATTTATTCCGGTAAATGTAAAACTTGATGAACCTGTAATTACTGCGCTATTTATGGTAAATGGCAGGCTTCCCACATTATTTATTGCCAGATTTCTTACAGATAATGTATTTACCGGAACAGAACCAAACTGTACTATAGGAGAAGGAAAGATTTCTAAACCGGAAAAATCAACTGTTACTACAACTGTATCAGTTGCAGTGCAACCCTCTGCTGAAGTTACCTTAACCTGATATGTTGTAGTGTTCAGAGGGCCAACTACTAAAGATGCATTAGTCCCTAAAACGGTATTGCTTCCTAAAACTGTCCATTGGTAACTGGTACCACCTGTAGCAACGACTGTTCCTGTTGAGCCCCTCAATATATTTATATCCGGCCCTGCATTAGCAGTAGGTAAACTAAGTATCGATACATTAAAACTACTTGTAGCCGCAATAGCACAATTTCCATTTTGGACTACAGCCCTGTACCACATAGGAACCGTTATATTTCCTGTCGAAAATGTAGGCGATGAAACCCCTGTATTTACACTATTTGATGAAAAATTATCCGTCGAAGATTCCCAATATAAAATATTCCCGAAATAGTTGTTAAGTGTTAACGTGGTTGAAGTATTGTTACATACAGACGAGCTACCTGAAATAGTCCCTGCCTGTGATAAATCATTTACAACGATTGTTGCANCGGCCTGCTGAAACAAAGCGCTTTTAAGTTTGGCCAATGGCTTGACCTGCTTTTTATGCAGCTGATGCTGCAGCCTGTTGGTGTGGTTCGGGGATAATGGGCCTAATGCGATGGCCGGTAGGCACGACGGCCCCTGACTAGCCCTGATGGGAGCGGCATCCTCCCCGCCGCCCGCTTTTGCGGCGGGGAGATAGAGTGGACAGCAGGACATGGCTGCCAAAGAAGCGGCAGATGGCTGCTCCTGATAAGAATGAGTATTTTTTAAAAAAAAATTACTTCTTTTCAAGCCTTTTTAGAATATCATTCATCATGTCAATCTGTACCTGCTGGATTTCAATAAGGCCTTGTTCCTGGTGTAGTATCAGGTGATCGAGTTTTTCATGCAGTAAACGGATTTCAAGTTCGGATTTAAGGTTAATCATATAATCGTTCTGCGAGCGCTCGCGGTCCTTCTCTTCCTGCCGGTTCTGGCTCATCATGATTACGGGTGCCTGTATGGCCGCGATGCAGGAAAGTATGAGGTTAAGCAAGATGAAGGGGTATGGGTCAAAACCTTTATCAGACAAAAACACAATATTGAGGGTTATCCATGCGAAGAGGAATCCTGCAAAAAGGATGATGAAAGTCCAGCTTCCGCCAAAACCCGCTACCCTGTCGGCCAGTTTCTGCCCAAAAGTCAGAGCCGTTTTATCATCAGCATCCGGGTTATCAGTGATAAGTGTCTTTTCTTTTAGCGAATTGATCACCTTTTCTTCAAGTTGCGAAAGCTGCCCTACCCCGCTTTCCAGGAAACCGGTGATATAGCGTTCCCGGTAATGATTAAGTTCGGACATGGATAAAGAGCAGTTATCGTCAAAATCGGGTTTGTCCTGGCTGATAAGGTCCCTTATCGGCTTGCGTAGTATTCCGGCAGGAACTTTTTCATACATAGGAAATTCTTTTCCTGATACATCGCTTATGAATTTTTGTTTGCGCATATATTTATGTACTTATAATGTAAAACTATAAATTATCCACGCCGCTAAGAATAAGGCTGGCTCAGGAAATAAAAATAGTGATAAAATAGCCCCTTAAGCATACAACGGGTGTTAATTATTACCGCGGGAAGAATAAAAGCATAAATACAGTGAGTTATGCCTCCATTAATGGCTGTGGCGTAAAAATCACTGCTCAGATAACAGTTGTTATGAGATATTATCTATAAAATTTAACTTTCAAAAAAATTATTGGAACTTTTAGTAATTAATTCTAATTCCCATAGAGATGAGCCTTATGATAATTTTTAATCAAGCCCACTGAAAAAGTTCCAAACTTCTTCAGCAAATTCAATATCTCGGTTTTGTACACCTTGTGCAGGAGACGAATTGGAAAATACTGTTTTGCTTGGAGCTTGATGTCCTGCATTATTTAATATGTAATAAACTAATGGATTTGCACCATTATATATTCTTTTTTCTACGTTTCCTGCATCGCTAGTGTTAAGGTCAAATGTTGAAGTTGTTGGTGTGACATTTTGCAAACCGTTTCTTTGTAACCAATAACTTAAAGTCGCTGACTGCGAAATTACTTTTCCACGATTACAATTTCCACCTACATTAGCAACACATCCACCATTTGCTGGCATTGCTGGGTCACTTGTTCCATGTGTTAGCAAAATTGGAATGGGAAGTGTGGAGCCATTTGTGCAAATTCCACTTTCAGGAAACTCAGGTAAATTGCCACTACCCACAGCTATTGCCTTAATTGTTTCTGGAAATTGAAAAGCATAAGAAAAAGTCATTAAAGCTCCATTACTTCCACCTGTCAAATACATTTTTGATGAGTTGATATTCAACTCAGCCATTAGTTTTGCATTTAATTGCTTCAAAAACGTAATATCGTCACCTTGACTGCCTGAAATATCATCACTTCTACAATCATTCCAACCAGGATTTCCTAGGTTATCAGGCGAACCTTCAGGATATACTACTAAGAATTTATCGATATCTGCAAGTGTTCTGAAAACAGAAAGCGGATGCTCGCCAAGGTTTGAAACTCCTAACCCTGTGCCACCACCTCCGTGCAAAACTGTTACAACAGCATTTACAGTTGTCATTCCTGTTGGTCTATAAACTAGATATTTCCGTGTTATATTGTTTACCGTTATGTAATTCGTTGTCAAGCCTTCTTGGTATGGAATAACATTAGGATTTGAAGGATTTGGATTGTCGTCATCCTTGTTACAACCAAGAGTAAAAATCACGACAAATAATAATAAAAATGTTCTAATCATAATTTATATATTTTAATAGTTATAATTGATTAGATGTTATTTTTATTGAAGGGTTTAATCTTGGAACGTTCTTTTTTAAAATAGCACACAACGTGAGTATTTGCTTTCTAGGGGGGCTTTCGAAGCCGCTTTCTCTTCCCGACACCGAACGGAATAAAGAAAGGAAAAACGTTGGATTACAAGTCAACCCCGCTTGACACAAATACAGTGTTGGTGGCAGTTTTTTTAATCTCTAAGCTTTCTAACAAGTTCAATTACATCGTCTGCTATAGATGCCGGACAGCCCCAATAATCAAAAATTCCCCCTCTTCTTGTATTTTGTCCGCATACTACAAATACACCTGTACCTAATTCTCTTTTTATAGTGCTTGCCAACCATCCAACAAAGCCACTATTGTCTAGTCCATCTTTGAAATGAAAACTAAATAGTTTAAAGTTTTCTGTTTCTGAACTTTCTGAGGGAATCAAAAAACTCCAAACCTCTTCATCTCTGACAATTGCAAGTGCTCTCTCGTCTAATTCAAATTTTTCAATAGGGCACTCTTTAAAGAAATACTCCACGTCATATATTTTTAGTTCCGAAGTCTGAATTACTTTTCTTAACCTATTATCGGTCTGTTCTGGTGTTTCTGAGCTTATGTACATATTAAACCATTTTTAATTCCTTAAAAATATTAAATCCATGTTCACCATTTCTTGATGTCCAAATAAATTGTTCTACTAATTTTATCTTTCCATTCTCAACAGAAATATCGCATTCTTAGCTTCCATTGGAATGTAATTCCTATTTCGAAAGAGAATGGTTACCTGATAATCTTGAGATAAAGCTTTCTTAGAATTGCGTGCCCCGAAAAACCACTTGAGCCAAAAATGACTACTTTCATAGGTAATATTAAATTTCATTTGTTAAACGAAGTCGTTTTCTAATATAATTGTAAAAAAAATGAATTTTTTGGAAGGCTGTCTGTTACAATATCCTCTGAAAATAAATTAATTATTGATGTCAATTCGTTTATAATAGTGAATGAAATTATTTAATTTTCCAAATAATGTTAAAAACAGAAAACTAACTCTATTATCANTTTTTTTTGTCACCTCAAAGGTAAACTTTGAGTTAAAAACTAACCATTCTTTTTTTTATTGTTTAGGACGCTATTGACAATATTTTATGAAAAAAATCATTTTAAGTTTATTAATCCTAACTGGATTATTAATAGTTTCGTGTGAAAAAGCAGATTTATCACAAGAACAAAATGCAAATAATGGTAATCCATTAATGCAAAGACAAAGTTCTCTTTTCGATTATATTGAGTCGACTAATATTCAAAATGGTGTACAATGTGAAAACAATATTCTTATTTTCCCAAGCTGGGACGATTATTGGAACACAATTGAAGAACTAGATGTTATGATTGATGCTGATTGTGACGCGTTTGATGCAACTGTTCCTGCTGGTACTTCTGAAGACCAATATGACGTTTTAGCAGATGCTGTTGGTTTTGATGAGGACAATGTATTAAGAAAGTTTGAAGAAGATTTAGAGTTTTGTTCTTTACGACGTAAAATACAAGGTGAAGAGGCAGCGTGGTTAGATCAACAAGGTAATGGTCAATGGAATCCTGATGAAGATCCTGATAATCATTTTATTGATGATGAAACAGAACGCTCACTACTAAGTTACAACGCTGAAGTAATCATTGGTGACAGAAAAAAAGGTTACACTTATTACAAATTTATTGACGATGAAGGTAGTTGGATTGAAGTTCACAATAGTGATATAAATATAATTTCTCAAATTGTACAACAAATTAGTCAAGGCAACATTCCTACAAATAATCCAAACGTGATTGTAGTTGTTCCAAAAAGAGACGAACAAGGAACAAACTCTTGCAAAGACAAAGTTAAAGAAGTCAGCTATGTTGCCGTTGGTGGAGATCGACTTAAAAGAATAAGTAAGGTAAGACCTGCTTTTGGAACAAATTGCTCTGACCCTAACAATCCTTGCACAAGTGTTTTCCCTAGCAAAATAAAAGCTAAAACTAAAGGATATAGAAAGAAAAACGGTAGATGGAAAGCAAAAAGATTATGGATTGCTGCAGGTATTAATGGTCAAAACCAACCTGACCAAGGTTCAAGATTTATTGATTGTGTAGAGGAAAATAAAGACCACAAGTACAAGGAAAGATGTAGAAGACGTGTCAAAGTAAAACTTAATTCTACAACATATATTCCACAAGTTGGTACACCACAAAGGTTTAACAATGCACTACAAAATGATAAACTATTTAGTTATCACAAAAAGGGAAGTTTAATAGTTAACAAGGATTTTTATGATATGCCAGTTGACTAGTTTTAAAAAAGTTGCAAGTTTATTACTTGCAACTTTTGCTTCTTTTTTTAGTTTTTCGCAAGAAGCTGAAAATTTGTTTCATAAAGAATATTCAAAATTAAGTTTTGTGTTTCAACCATCAATTTTGAAAAAAAGTGATGCTTGGAACAGAGATGGATCGAATTATCCAAATATGAAATTCACAAATGACTTTTCCTATCAATTTGGTGTTTATTATAATTTTGCACAATCTGGAAATTTTAATTTCAAAACTGGTTTAATTGCAAAAGAATTTATTCCAAAGTTTGATTTAAATGTTTCAGATAATGATATTGGATATGGTATTGATTATTTATTAACTCAATTTGACCCTTACAATCAATTTGTTATTTCTATTCCTTTTAAAACAGATTATTATTTAAAACTGTCAAATAAGGTAAATATAACTTTTGGAGTTGGCTTAAATTTGAATTTAATTACTGGTACTAATGAGGATGTAATTACAAAAATTTATGTTGAAGATTTTAATGGAAATTCTAAAGATATATTTTATTCTAAATCAGAAGGACAAAATAGTATAAATTTTTCTTCAGAAATTTCAATTGGCGCGCAATACAAAACTAAATTTGCATTATTTGATTTATCATTATTTATAAATAATTCTATTGCACCAGATTATGTAAGTGGCCAATACCAAATTTACAATCTAGAAAATAGTCCTGATAAAACTGGAGAATTTCTAATCAGAAATAATTTTTACGGAATAAGCTTAAACGTTGCACCAAAAAAAGGATGGTTAAAAAAGAAATAGAATAAATAACGTTGTACAACAAGCGTTTTGCAAGATTGCGGGGTAAGTGATTAATTTAAAGGTTTTTTTGTATCTTTATGGTCAGTGATTAACCGAAAGTTAAGGCTAATTTAGTCCGCAACCTCGCAAAGCGCTGGGACGTTAGCTGCAAGGTGGCACGATGACCGCCCAAAATCTAATCTCATTATGATTGTAAGCCCAACCGCTTCCGTTCCATGTTTCCCAATGTATTTTGCCGTCTTTCCTACATATCGAAGTGGTTTAAACTTATTTGTTAAATAAAAAAGGGTTGACGAA